>USPP01000228.1 GCA_900556615.1 uncultured Eubacteriales bacterium | reverse complement strand
AATCCAAAGAAAATACAGTCAAAAACACCCGATTCGGTAACGCAACAGCCCGTTCCCCTATAGGGAGCCCCCTGAAACCCGCAAAAATTCTGATAAAAGACAGCGGAAGTTCTGTCGGCAAAGCCTGTAGCAGACGGAAATCAAAGCCAGCCGAAAACAACGTTTTCGGCAGATCGAAGTTTTTGAAGATTCTTAAGAAACTTTTTTTCAAAAAGCTTCTTAAGGCAATGCCGCACAAAAAACGATGTCAGTTCCGATGAGACACGGGCTTTCCAAAGCCGAACTGAACAATTCTGCGAAACATTTTTCTTTCTCGCGGTCGTTGATTGAGTTCGGTTCAGAATCTGTACTTACATTTTTATTTTTCGGTAATTACTTTTACGACTTTGTTTACGGCTTTGGCGACAGCACCGCCGGCAATAAAGTTAACGATCGCTTCCACGACTCCGTTTATTCCAACAAATCCGACAAGGAATACCCATACCGTATCGGTGGAAATTTTCCATTCAGCCATTTTCCCGATAAAGCCTGCGTCCTTCCAGAAAAACACAACGATAAAAAGCATAAAGAACAGCGTATTCAACAAAGCAGTCGAAAGACTCGCCGCGAAATAGGACGCAACCTTCGTTTTATCGATTTTATTCAAAGCCTTAAAAAGCAGTCCCGAAAGCCATCCGCAGAGTATTCTCGGAATCAGGCAGGTAACAAAGGTAAGCCACGGATTCAAGCCCAAAAGAAACGTTCCGAAAGGCGACATACCGAAGCACTGTATAAAACTTGTTATACCGAATATGCCTCCTAAAACCGCTCCCCCCGTCGGTCCGCATATAATAGCACCTATCGCGACCGGCAGCACCATAAACGTAATTTCGATAAATCCCACCTTCAAATAGCCTATCGGTGTGAAAGCAAAGACAAGCATAATTGCAATAAGTATGGCCATTTGTACCATCTTGAGCGTTTGGGAATTCACCTTTTTATTCATAAAAACTCCTTCTGCTGTCGCCCCTTCTTCAAGGGTGCAACGCAATAAAAAATATATTATGAACCACCGCTTTCGCGGCAGATCATTTCTTGTTCTTCCGGTATATAAGCCAAAGACCGTTTAAAACCAAATCCGGCTCATATTTCGCCTTTACCGAGCATAGCGGCAAAACCGTTTCCGCAAGTCCGCCGGTGATGATACCCTCTGCCTCGGCAACCCCCTGCGTCAGCCGTATTCTTTCGACAAATCCGTCTATCATAAAAGCATGACCGTAAAGAGCGCCCGAGCAGACGGAATCCCTGGTATTCTTTCCCACAAAGCGCTTCGGAGGACTCAGGGAGACATCGGTCAGCTCCGCTGCCGATTCGGCAAGAGCGTCAAGCGATACTCGGAGTCCCGGCGCAATGATAACTCCCTCAAGCACGCCCTCTCCGTCGATCACCGTAAAGGTCGTGGCGGTTCCGACGTCAATCATGATAACCGGACAGCGGTGTGCTGAAACCACAGCAACGGAATTTGCCACGATATCGGCGCCGAGTTGGGTCTGAACATCAATTTTGATATTCAGCCCTGTTCTGATTCCGGGACCGACTTCAAGCGGAGCAATACCCGTAAGCTTCCTCACAGCCTGTTTCACCGCAGAAGTAAGCGAAGGCACAACCGAAGATACAATGCTTCCTGTTATTTCTTTGGCAGAGAAGCCGTTCACCGCAAAAATTCCGTTTAACGTCGCCGCATATTCGTCGGCGGTTTTCGACCTGACAGAAGATATCTTGCTTTTCATTTTAAGATTTCCGAGTTCATCGAAAATCCCGAAATCTATACTTGTGTTCCCTATATCTACCGCAAGAAGCATATATTTCAAACCTTTCACGAGTGAACTTTCACTTATTCTCACATGGTAGATATTATTATACAACATTATGAGAACGATGTCAATACGACTGTAGAATTCCCCTTTTCGGACCGATTCAGAATATCATAGTTGGTATCGGATTCGGGCTTCTATCGCTCGGTGCAATTGTTTACAAAGGATTTGATTAAAAACACATAAAAATTCAGCAGCGGCACACATCATCCGCAATCTGCACATTGGTAAATCAATCGAAGTTTTCCTGAAATGAAGCATCTGCACCGCCAGAACTCGGCGGTATTGCCTTAAATCTATAATGTAAATACAAGCGTTGAATTTTCGCCTTTGTCAAAATGGTCAATCACTAGTTTTCTGACCATTCTACGAACCAGTTTTGCGTTGTTAATCCAGTACCATCGTTATATACTGTCAGCTCTTGTTTATCTACAATTTTTCCATTTTCCATCAATATGATTTTTGCTTCAACCGGTCCAAATGACCAAACAGGCTCTCCTTTTTGCTGTAGAAGAAGTTTGTATTTACCATCGGAGGATATCTGCGTATCAATCGTTTTGATTTGAAATTTTTCCACATATACCATGGACGAAAACATGACCATCAAAGCAGCAATGAATATGCAACTGACAGCAAGAAATACTCTGTTTAGATGCTTTTTCATTGCTTAGAATTCGGGCCAAGTGGGTGTTTCCCAATCGGCATGAACGTATTCCGACGCAGGAATATTTTCTCCATTGTCCTTAGGATTATATCCACCTCCGTCGTAATAATATTCCATTACGCTGTAAGAATCCATTTCGGACATATACTCAACACGCATTTCGTATAAATCACCGACCTCTTTTACTTCGAAGAATTTTCTGCAAATATATTCGGTAATAACATCGTCCACATAGGCTTTTTCCAAAATATACGTATAATTCCAATCGTCTCCTCTTCCCATCTCTATGAAAATATGCTTTTCATTACCTGTTACAGTTTCGCGGTAACGGTTCGGAATAACCATACCACCTTGTTCGTTTTCATACCATTCATAGATTTCAAGCATCGTCATAACTCCTTGCTCGGTAGTCTTTTCTGTCCTGAGATAATAATTGTCTTCAAGCGTTTCGTCTTTTTTCTCGAACACGCTTATTATGCTACCGTTCGCATCGGTTGTGGTTTTTACGTACCCCTCTTCGCTGTACTCATACGCGGAAACGAAATTAATCGAGCCATCATCGTTATACGATGTTCTCTTCACAGAATCGCCCTCCGACGAATATTCGGAAACTACACTAACAACGCCGTTTTCATAATAGTTGGTTTCTGTCCACGAACCATCTTCAGCTACAATCATTTCTTCTTCGCGGTTGCCGTCTTCTCTATATTTTGTAAATGTATGTATCCGACAAGCATCACCGTCAACAAAAAGAACAACAGCATAAGTGCCCGTTGCTTCCTCCATTACCATGCCTTTATCAAAAAGATCCTGATATTCCTCGCCCATATCTTCGATATAAGCACTCTTGAAGGCTTCGGCATCTTTTCCGCGGACATCTATGCGATAAGAGACATGAGCATCACACGTTACAACAATCTGATTTTCTTCGACCACGTAGCTTCCATAAATAGTACTGAAGGTCGCTATTTCTGCATCAAAATCGCTGTAACCGTCAGCGCTCACGCTTGTATAGCCTTCGCTCGAAAGAACATCAAGACGTCCTGTTTCGTCTTTATTCAGCACTGCGGTCATAGACGATCCATTTAATTCAATGGACAGCTCGCGAACGTCGCCCTCAACACCTGCCCAAAGGTCAAACTCTTTTTCTTTCCCGCCATCAGCGTTGCTGTCTGCGGTGCCGGAATTTGCGTCTGTGTCTGCCGGGTTCTGTGCGCCATCAACACAAGCCGAAAAGCAAAACAAAAAAATTAAGAGAAAAATTAAAAATGTTTTCTTCATAGGTGAAATCCCCTTAACAATAAATATAGTACAAAAGATTATACCCCCC
>USPP01000227.1 GCA_900556615.1 uncultured Eubacteriales bacterium | reverse complement strand
CATAAAAGCGATGGCAGTATTTCCAAGACTTTAAATCTTCCGAGCAGAACAAATCGGTATGATCGCCCAGCATTGTCTTTGGCGCATCGACTTTATCGCGAAACTGATTCAACACAAGCAGATTACCTGTTTGCATATAGTAGCGACCGTTGTCTTTCCAAATATTACTGGGATCCGCACCACCAACCACAACTTCATTTCCCTTGTCATCCAAACAGATCGTTACGCCAAATTCGGTATCGCGAATGGCCATCTCCGGCATTTTTTCCCACTTGGTGTAATGATTCTCGATGTCGCGGCTGTATGCTAAGCGAATTCCTCCGGCATTTCGTCGGAATGGATTTTCGTGACGCCATGTGGTATTTCCGCAAACGGGCAGTGACCAATATGCCAAATAAGCCGTTCCGTCGTCATCTACAAAGGCGCCTCCGCTAAAGATTCCACCATCGAGCTCATCTGGAAGCAATGCGTCCGGATGCACTCGCCAGTGCAACAGATCAAGACTGGACAGATGTCCAAAGCGATACCCGTCGCTGACACATTCATACAGGTACATTAAATGATATCGACCGTTAGCATAAAATGCACAGTTGGGATCACCAGGACTTGCCTTGTCCTCGGGTGGCACAAAATGATAACCAGGACGAAAAGGATCTGCTAAAAAACGTTCTCGCAACTCGCGACTCTTTTCAATCGATTGTTTCATTTCATAAGGGTTTATCATATTTTGTCTCCTTTATCAACGACTATTCAACTACGTAGATTATTCCCGTTTCGTACACTTCCGAATTATGAACTACCTGCTCACCATCATCATAGTAAAAATACACACCAAGAGCGTCTTCGTTGGTAGCATAACACACCGATGAAATTAACAGTGTTTCGTTTACAAAAACCTTAATGGTAGAGTTATCTAAATAAAACTCAATAGAAATCAAACCTTCATCGTTTGGAGAAATTGTGCCTGTAGATATGGGACGATAGCAGCACCGATAAGCGGAAACATAACAAGCAACATAAACAAACATTTTCGATTCATATCCCCTCCCATACCAATCATTAAACATCTCCCGGGCAAAAGGTGGGAACGTTGCCATTTTTATCTATTGCACAAATGAGAACGTTGCCATTTTTAATATATCATAATTTTCACGAAATGTCAATTGCTTTTTCAAAAATTTTTTTTGTTTTTTGAAATGATTTACACTTTCGTAAAGTATTTCTTTATTTTTGTGGTAGAATAAATATATGATATTCATATTGAGAAAGAGAAGCTATGTGTTATGCCGTCAATTAAAGATTTAGCCCGTCAGTGTCATTGCTCTCCCAGTACCGTCGCCCGTGCGTTTGCCGAAGGAAGTGTAATCAAGCCTGAAACCAAAGCTCACATCCTGGAAACTGCCGCTCGAATTGGCTACACCCCCAATGCCCTTGCCCGAGGATTAAAGCGCTCAAAATCTCAAACAATCGGCTTGGTAGTCCCTCATGTGGAAAACAATTTCTACTTAGACCTCATTCGATATATCGAGATGGACCTGCAAAAGAAGCATTATAACTTAATTGTCAGTTTCATTTCCAATCGCTATTCTCCCGAAAGCGAGCGCCGAGCATTAGAATCACTCCTGCGCGCGCGCGCCGAGGCCATTATTTTTATTCCGTCTACCAATTTGAACGCCGACTATGTCAACATTATTCGCAATCAACAGTACATTTTGCAAATGTTCACTTCCCCCTATGACACGGTCGATTCGCTGGTCATCGACGATGCATACGGTATGCAATTAGCAACCGAGCATTTGATCGACATGGGACATCGGAGTATTCTTTGTATCAACTATGAATCGCACTCTGACGGTTTTGCCAAAGCAATGGCGTTGCACGGCTTGCCGGTTGATCCAGCACTGATTTGTTCCAATATCTTTATTGACAAGAACGATGCCAAAGAGCTCCTTACGTGCAAAAAGCCTTCTGCCGTTTTAGTGCATGCCAACATGGCTTCTCCGGTGATTCAAGCAATCCATGAATTGCAATGGAACATTCCGAATGATATCTCATTTGTTGTTTACGACGACAATCCGTGGGCAAGCATGATGCAAATCACGGCCGTTGGCCACCCATTTAAAGAAATTTCTGAAACCGCAGTCAACACAATTTTTACAAAAATCAATAATCCTACGCCCTATCAAAACAGCACACAAACAATTCAACCCTTTTTAGTTAAGCGACACTCGGTCATCGAACGATAATATTGTATCACGCCTCCATATTCATTAACTAAGCCAAGGCATAACCGAGCGGATAAAGCAAATGACCAAAGAGAGTAAAAAAACGCAGAAACGGCGATAGTGAACGCAATCAAAATGCCCCGGGGAAGAACTCCACTTCTGAAAAGAAAAGAGGAATCGCATCGCGATTCCTCTTCCCATTTACGGGGCAATCGTTGGTACAGATAAAACAAAGACCTCCTCAAATTTTGAAAGCCCCGTCCCCTGTCCCCCTTATCGTACACACCTTATGTTAGAATGATTATGACGATGAAAAGCACAAAATCCCCTTAATTTGGGCAGAACTTATTTTGAAGCGGGTTAAAGTGCCGGGGGCTGCCGTTCCTCATCACGCTCACATCAGCTCGCAAAAGCGAGCTGTTTGGGCATTTGGTAGCAGTTTCGCAGATTTTTATGGTGGGGACTTTTTATCGCACCTGTCGCCTTTTGGGCCCCACCTTTTGGAGGCAAAAATGACAGCAAGCACACCAAGAAGTCTGTGAATAATTGGATAACATATGCTTCTCTGTCAATTCTCTCTGGACCTCGGCAATCGATTATGGTATGTGTTGAAAAAACAGAAAGGAATTCTGCTATGCCAAGAAAACTATTGACCAACGGAAATGCCTTCAAGCGCACCGACGGCAGATGGTGCGGTGTCGTGTGGTTCATGGACGAAAGGGGTGAGCGCAAGAGCTTCTCGGAAACCACCAATCAGGAGGTCAACAAGAAAATGACCGACTATATTGCCACCTTTCACGAAGTAAACGTTGACTCCTCCGAATCCGCAATGCGGCTTCAGGACTGCATGCAAAGCTGGATTGAGGTCTTCAAGTTTCCCTCGGTAGAGCGAAACACCTACGACCGTTACGAATGTACCGCTCGCCATCAGGTATATCCCCATCTCGGTGACAAGATTGTCTCCGACATCACCTCCGCTCATATCAAGACACTTTTAAATAGCGCCATGAACGAGGGATACGCCTATACCACCGTAAAAAAGAGCCATCAGCTTCTAAACGAATTCTTCCATTATCTGTCCGAGCTGGAGCTTATCCCCAAGAATCCCGTGACAAGTGCCCCCATGATTAAGAAGATCTGCTTTATGGCCGCCCAAGGAAAAGAAGATCTCTCCACCTGCGAAACGGCAATCGTCTTTACGGAGGAAGAAATTGATAAGCTTAAGCAAGAATGCTTCCGAAGCCACGAAAACGGTAAGCGAATCTATCAGCAAGCCGCTGCCTATCTCCTTATGCTCAATACAGACTTACGAGCGGGCGAGCTTCTCGGCCTTCTGAATCGCGACATTGACACGGATCACCGTGTCCTCCATCTGAGGCAAGGGGGAAAGGAAATCGAGCGACGCCACGGCACATCCACCACATCGGGACGCGAAATCAAGGTTGAAAAGCTGAAGAGTGCCTCCAGAAAGCAGGATATCCCCTTGAACGCCACCGCCCATTGCCATGATTCAAAGTTTGCGGGAGGAACGGTATTTCAGAGAGGATTCTCCTCTGGTCTGCGACGAAAAGGGAGATTACACCCGCCCCGTCAATCTCCGCAAGCGCTTCTATCGTATCCTGA
>USPP01000226.1 GCA_900556615.1 uncultured Eubacteriales bacterium | reverse complement strand
AATGGTCAAAATTTCGGATTTCATCCGCAAACCCCGACTTCGTGGGGCAGTCGCACTAACGTGCGACTGCCCCCTGAATCCCGAAAAATCTGACGGCGCATCTGTACTGTCATAACCCGGCGGTATAGCCTTAAGGAATGATCCGTTTCATCGGAAACCTCGTTTCCGTAAAAAATTTGTAATATTGCGATCTTCTCACGCCCTGCTCAGCGCCGGGCGTGAATTTATTTTCATAGATAACGCAGTTTGAACCGTCATAATACCATCCGCCTTCTTTCGGAAGCTTTTTTTTCATCTTGAAAGGGAGAGGAACCTCAAGTCCATCCGAAGTTCTTGTATCGGATATTCTGCGGCAGGCAAGCAGTTTCCTTTCCTTATACCAAAGAAAATCGATATAAAGGCTGAAAAGTCCCTCTTCCGAAAAAGCTCTGTGAAGCTCACCGATTACCGTGCAGCCGTGTTTTTCCGCTGTTTGCTCTATTTTATCCGAAAGACGGTGATAGAAATCATTAAGGTGCTTTCCCGTCTCGTCATCATCAGGAAAGGACGGTATTTCCATCCTGACCGTATATAGCTTTCCGCTTTCATTGCAGCCGTGTCTTATAATTTTTTCTGACGCTATCCACATGATCTGTCGTCCTCCGATTTCGTTCCCTGCCGAGCCGTTTATTCAAAAAAGGCTTTTGCCCTTGACAAAATTCTCCTGACGGAATATAATCAATATACGGAATCTTCCCGGCGGATATCTGTCATAACAAAGTATATGCCGGATAAGGTAATATAATGAAAATCAATATGGAAACAGACTATGCGCTCAGGATCATGCGTTGCCTTGCCGAGAAAAACGCTGTGACCGATGCGAAAACCATATCCGAGCTTGTCGGGGTATCGCTCAGATTCACTCTCAAAATACTTGGCAAGCTTGTTTCCGGTGGGCTGATCCTATCTCATAAAGGGGCAAACGGCGGTTATGAGCTTTCGCTTCCTGCAAATGAAATTACTTTGCGCCGGGTAATTGAGCTTATTGAGGGACCTCTTGTCATATCCCGCTGTCTGTCAGAGGATTTTGTCTGCCGTCACGACGGTGAGCATGAAAGCAGCAGCGGATGCGGGTGTTTCTTCAATCGTGTATTTGATGAAATAAACATGAGTATTGCCGCAAAGCTTGACAGTGTTACCATTGCAGACTCTATAAAATAGGCAGGTAACAGTATGGATAAACGTATAGAAGCGGAAGCCGACATGACGAATCTTCTTGTCGACACAGCTATGATGGCGGCTGTAATCATTCTTGAAAACGGAGGAGAAACCTTCCGCGCCGAGGAAACGGCAGTCAGAATTTGCCGTGCCGCCGGAAAAAGTGAGACGGAAGTGCTTGCCTTTCCAACCGGGATATTTATTACTGTAGAAGGGGATGACGGAAAGAAAGTCTCATCGGTGGTAAGAATCAAAAACCGCACGATCAATTTGTTTCGCGTCGAACGTGCCAATTCTTTTGCCCGAAGCTATGATAACGGCAATCTCGCTCTCGGAGAATTAAAAGAAAAGCTTGAGGCGCTGAAATCCTCTGTCATAACGAAAAAATTTTTCATTGCGCTTGCCGCCGGGGTTTCTTCGGCAATGTTTACCCTGTTATTTGAACCGGTTCTCGGTTTGAGTGTGATATTTGATGTTGCGGTAACTTTTTTTTGCACCTTTTTAATGGAATATCTGTGCATCGCTTCAAAATTAAAAAACGCCTATCAATTTACCGTAACCTTTATCGGTTCGGCTTTGATAGCGCTTATAGCCGTTGTATTTACCGGGATATTCGGTATAGGAAATCTAAGCTGTATTATTATCGGAGCAATAACGCCGCTTTTGCCCGGAATCTCTCTGACAAACGCGATACGTGATACCGTTATGGGGGATATCATGTCGGGAGCGGCACGAATTGCCGAAACTCTTCTCATTGCCGTTGCGATCGCAGGGGGCGTCGGTATCGTGCTTGCGGGATATGTAAATATTACAGGAGCTTTGCTATGAGATATCTTCTGTATTTCCGTGACTTTGCGGTCTGCTTTGCCGCCGTTTTTTCCTACGGTAAAATCATGTCGGTCCCCGTCAAGCCTCTGATCCCGGCGTCGCTTGCCGGCGCCGCTTCCTATCTGGTTTACCGGATTATTTATCTTGAAAGCGGGCATGAGCTTGTCGGATATCTTACGGCGGCTCTTATCGTATCAGCCGTCTCGGAGGTTCTTGCCCGCAAACTGAAAATGCCGGCAACCATATTTGTCATGCCGGGCATCATACCCCTCGTACCGGGAGTCGGATTGTACAGATCGATGCTTTGCCTGGTGCAAAACGATATCAACGGATTTTTCAGCGCCGGGGTGAGAACCCTGTTTATCTCCGGAATTATTGCCGTTGCGATTGCTGTTGTAAATGCCATTGCAAGGCATATGTTTCCAAAGCCGAACAAGACCGCGTAACTCTCCGCCTTTCAAAATATAGCCAAACAGCCTTTCCCTTGTGCATTCAAGCGCAGCGGAAAGGCTGTTCTGTTAATGTCTGTTTGCGAATGACCGATAAACGGCGCAAATAAGCCGACTTTTATGTTTTCGGTTGTTCATGTGCAAGAGATCGCTGCGTTTCGTAACAGTCTCCTCATTTTTCCGGTCAGGATACAGGAAATGGCGCATCAGGCATTTTTGACTTGTTCAGCAGACCTTATTTAGGGAATCACTGAATCAATCGTCAATGGTTCTTTCGGGCAGATTGATTGCCCGGCATCGTTAAAAAGCCTTGAAACAGGAAGGCAATGTCGTCAAGGAGCAAGCCGTGAACCCGGCGGTGTTGCCTTAAAATTTACCGCTTCTGCCGCCATGCGAGCGTCCTGATGAGCTTACGTGAGAACCGCCTCCTCCGGAGCGATTTTCATCCTTCGGTCTTGCTACTCTGCTCATCGTACGGTAAAGAAATATATCGCTGCTGTTTGTAATGCTAAGACTTCCTGCTCGGACATAATCCGATGCTTCATTGCGCCTTGTAACCGATTTGAGCTTTCCTTTCATAACAGTAACGGCTATTAAACCGATCACAGCTCCGATCACAAGAGAAATCACAATCATCTTGCCCCATTGGGGAGAAATGAAATCACAGCAACTCTCAGCAAAGCTGTCAAAAGCCATATAATAGTCTCCGGCGCTTAAATAGGGAAGCATTTTATCTTCAATGCTGCCAAGATCGGAACTTGAGAGTCTCCCGTGCGCTGTTCCATAGGTTGAAATCGCCCAATCGCGGTATTCCATTGAAATCAGCAGGAGCACTCCGTCATCGTTCTTTCCGTAACCGTATCCGTTATAGTCAAAAAAATCATCGGCATAAGCCTGAGCGCTCTTTCCGCCGAGGGAATTAACGGTAACAACGGCTATATCGCACTTCAGCGACTCGCTCAAGCTGTCCAGCTTGGCAAGCAGGGCATCCTGTTCGCTGTCAGAAAGCAATCCGGCATTGTCAACCAATCTCGGAAGCTGCCGTTCTGTCGGAATTTCTTCGGCTGAAGCTGTCAACAGAGTGAAAAGAATAAGAGAAAATATAGCCAAAAAAGATAATATTTTTTTCTTCATTGTTTTCCCCTCTTATATATACAAAGTAATCAGCTGTATAAGCATTACGGCAGCGGCGGATATTCCCGCCCAAATTCCCAGCCATTTCCAATAGGCTTTTTTGTCGAGAGGAAGATCTCCGACAAATTTTCCGGTCTGACCGTTCATAGCAAAATAATACTTTTTTCCCTGCCATGTTGTATTAAGCAGCCAAACGGGATAAAGAACATACTTGATCTTTCCACCCGAAAAACGCACACTGCTTGTTTCGGGCACTACGGTACTGTAACCTGTAACG
>USPP01000225.1 GCA_900556615.1 uncultured Eubacteriales bacterium | reverse complement strand
GGCAGGAAGCAGTATATAAGGAGACGGCAGAAAAGCGTCGTGCAAAAAGCGTAGCAAAGATAGGCACGGCGGCGGACATTGCCAAGAAATCAGTGTAATTTTTAGGCCACAAAAGTAAATTATTAAGGAGGCTCATAATCATGGCTAAATCAAAAATCGTAAAGGCAAATGAGAAGATTGCCGATGGCGTCGTCAAAGGCTATAAGAAAATCGAAGATGGAGTAGTCGGTGGCTACAAAAAGATTGAAGAAGGTGTTGTAGGCGGGTTCGGGAAAATGACAGATAAGTTTGTTGATCAGTTTCTGACGCAAGAGGGCGAGACGGTGGAGGATGCTAAAAAACGTCTTGCCGACGAACAGGCAGCCCGTGAGACAGCAGCCAAAGAAGCATCGGAACAGCGTCACGCAGAAAACGCTGTAAGAATGGGTGCAGCTTCAGATATCGCTAAAGCAAGCATAGAAGCCAGCATGGAAATGGCAAAAACCAGCGTCGAGGCAAGTAAAAATGCCGGGAAGAAACTATAATTTTTAAATGTCAAAGACGGCATGGATAATCGGTGCCGTCTTTCCCGGATTTTTTAAAAAATTTTTGAAATCCGGAAAACGCAAACAAAACTTTAACATTTGGGTGTTATAATATATGACAATAGGGTTCCCGAAGGGGTTCCTATTGTAGAGAAAACAAAGGAGGCACATGAAAATGTTTAAGATATTAGTAGTGGAAGACGATAGAGAAATGAATCATGCTGTTTGTTCCTATCTGAATCAGAACGGTTATGAAACCGTAGGCTGCCTGAATGCAAATGAAGCCTATGATGCTATGTATGGCGGGGATTGGTTTGACCTGATTGTTTCTGATATTATGATGCCCGGTGTAGACGGCTTTGAGTTTGCACAGACAGTCCGGGAGCAAAATCAGGAGATTCCGATTCTTTTTATGACGGCAAGGGATGATTTTGCAGCTAAACAAAAGGGATACCGAAGCGGGATTGACGATTATCTCGTTAAGCCGATTGACCTTGACGAGTTGCTCCTGCATATCGGGGCGCTGCTCCGCCGGGCGAAGATAGCAAACAGCCATAAAATCGAAATCGGTTCCCTGAAACTGGATGCAGACGAGCACACCGCTTATCTGAATGATGAGGAAATTTCTCTGACGGTACGGGAATTTAATCTGATTTACAAACTGCTTTCCTATCCGAAAAAGACCTTTACCCGATCCCAACTGATGGATGAGTTTTGGGATGGAGATACTTCGTCCGGTCTGCGGACAGTGGATGTTTATATGACAAAGCTGAGGAATAAGTTTGCCGATTGCGACGCATTTGAGATTGTGACTGTTCACGGGCTCGGCTACAAGGCGGTGGTGAAATGAAGGAAGCCGCAAATGAAAAACGATACAGGCGGATTTTAGAGCTTATCAGTCATTTTGCTATCTTCTTTTTGCTGATTGGCTTTGTGATTACCTGCTGCATTGTATTATTTCTTCATGCTGCACAGAATGCGGGCGTTGTATATACCGAAGAGAATATCCAGTTTGCCGCAAAAATCACCTTTGCAAATGTTTTGATATTGAGTCTTCTTTGTACCGCAATAGACACGGTTCGCAGATATGTTACCATTGGCAGACCGGTCAAACAGATTGTAGAGGCCACAGAGAAGGTTGTTCAGGGAGATTTTTCCGTCCGCATTGATAAGTTTAAGCTGACAGCCTCCGAAACCGGTATTCCGGTCGTTGTTGATCACCTGAACCGCATGATTGAGGAATTGTCCAGCATGGAAACTTTACGCACGGATTTCATTGCCAATGTGTCCCATGAGTTAAAATCTCCTCTTGCGGTTATGCAGAATTACGGAACGCTGCTCCAGCAAACAGATTTGCCGGAGGAAAAACGGATGGAATACGCCAAAGCCATTACCGACGCCTGCCGTGGCCTTGCAAGCATGGTTACAAACATTTTGAAGCTCAACAAATTGGAAAATCAGACGATTTATCCGGAGGCAAAGGCGTATGATTTAGGCGAACAGCTCTGCGAATGTCTGATTGGTTTTGAAGATGCGTGGGAGAAAAAAGGGCTGGAAATTGATACGGATATCGAAGAAAATATTTTCGTAAAGTCGGATCCGGAGCTTCTTTCCTTGGTGTGGAACAATTTGTTTTCCAATGCGATTAAATTCACCGATCCAGGCGGTTCTGTCTCCCTTCGGCTGAAATCGGAAGGCGCTTATGCGGTAATAGGAGTATCGGATACCGGATGCGGAATCAGCCAGGAAGCCGGAAAACATATATTTGAAAAATTCTATCAAGGAGACACTTCCCATGCCACGAAGGGAAACGGCTTAGGCTTAGCCCTTGTTAAGCGGGTGATAGATATTGCTGGTGGTGATATTTGGGTTTCCAGCGAGATTGGCAAAGGCAGCACCTTTACCGTAAAACTAAGGAGGGAGACAGGTGGAAAAACTTAAAGGTATCTTAAAAAAGATATTCTGTCTGCCGCCCTTGCCGACAGTACTCATTGCGGTTCCGGCATTTATCTTTGTTTTTGTCATACTGGGTTTGGGCGGGCATCCTCTATTAGCGTATATATCGTATGGACTTTCCGCCTATGCATTGATTATTACTGTTACGGGGATCTCCGGTATTTATAAAGGGATTCAAAAAGGGATCAGGGAAAATCCGCTGATGAAAAAACTGCGTGGCATTCCCATCGTAAGACGATATTTGGATGATGGTGCGTTCCGTGCTGAGATTTCACTGTATACCGGCGTAACAATCAATTTTGCCTATGTGTTTATCAAATTGTTTTCAGGAATTTACTATCGTTCCCTCTGGTTCGTGGCATTGGCATTCTATTATGTGTTCCTTGCCATAACACGGTTTATGCTTCTCCACCATGTACGAAGCAAGCCGGTCGGGCAGGAATATGTTTCCGAATTAAAGCGATATCGTCTTGTTGGATATATACTCTTAGTGCTGAATTTGGCTCTTGGCATAGTTGTCACCTTGGTGGTTCAGCAGAACAGAGGCTTTGAGTACGGCGGATACTTAATTTATGTCATGGCAATTTACGCCTTCTACACGATGATTTCTTCCGTAATCAATGTTGTAAAATACCGCAGATACAACAGCCCTGTCCTCTCTGCCGCAAAAGCGGTGAATTTGACAGCGGCACTGGTATCCATGCTTTCATTGGAAACGGCGATGATTTCACAGTTTGGCGCAGCGGAGGATCCCATGTTTCGGCTTATTATGACGGCGGTTACTGGATTTGCTATTTGCGCATTTGTTCTCGGCATGGCTGTTTTTATGATTATAAAAGCAACAAAGAAAATAAGAAACTCTGCAATTTAATATTTCAGAAACATAACTTTATTATTTTGAAAATGAACCACATGTATGATGATAATACCAAAATCTATTATGGAGGCCGATAATCATGGAAGAAAAGAAAGAAACCTTTGAATATAACTATTCCGCAAAACAGCAGAAAGAAATAAAAACTATCCGCGAAAAATATGTGCCGAAAGAAGAAAACAAAATGGAGCAACTTCGGCGGCTGGACGCCAGCGCTACAAAGCCCGGAACGGCTGCGTCTATTATTGTCGGTGTGATCGGCGCATTATTGTTTGGTATCGGAATGTGCTGCACCATGGTGTGGATGGGGAACCTGTTCATTCCGGGCATCGTGATTGGAGTGGCCGGACTGCTTGCGATTGCGGCTGCTTACCCGGTATATACGCATATCACGAAAAAACAGAGGGAGAAGCTGGCCCCGGAGATCATGAGACTAACGGATGAACTGATGAAATAACGGATTTTCAAAGGCGGTGAATCATGGTTAAAATATTGGTAATCCGAAGCGGATCTATAGGAACAGAGGACATTT
>USPP01000224.1 GCA_900556615.1 uncultured Eubacteriales bacterium | reverse complement strand
AAACCGTTCAAACAGGCGACCTTGATATTTTTCCTCTATACCGATTCCGTTGTCTTTAACCTCAAGCTGGATTCCATCCTCCACGCGGGATATTATCACCTTGACAATACCGCCCGGATTATTATATCTTATCCCGTTTTCAACAAGATTTTTAACAAGCTCGGTCATATGTTCGGCCTCAGCGAAAACGATACCTTCTCCCGAAACGCTTACACATACATGCTTCTTTGAGGCAAGAGGAGTAAGAGTAACCGAGACGTTCTCGGCAATCTCTCTTAAATCGACGCGAACCGGCAAAAGCTCTCGTGGGCTTTCAAGCTTTGAAAGATCCAGCATATCGTTTATCAGACCAATTATGCGAATCACTTCTTTATCAACCTTCAAAGAGAAATTACGAATCGTCTCATCCTCTGCCTTCAAAAGAATCATATCGTTAAAGCCCTTAATCGCAGTAAGCGGCGTTTTAAGCTCATGAGAAGCGTCGGCAAAAAACTCACTTCTGTTTTTTTCATTGTTTTTTACAGCGGTTATTTCGGACAAGACAATGATAATATAGCCTCTCTCAAGAGCGCGAACCGATGTCAGAAAGGTTCGCTCCCGATCATCGCAATATTCAAAAACACTGTCTGAATTATCCGAAAGACACTTTTGAACCGCCTGATTAAAAACCGAATCTCCGGTCAATACCGTATATTCCCTGTCCGCAGCATGATCAATCCGAAAAATATCCCCTGCGTTTCTGTTTATCATACCGATAATTCCGCTGCGGTCAAGGACGATTATCCCGTCGGAAACATTGTTGAGAATGTAACCGAGCCGTTCTCGGTCATCATTCGCTGATTTTATGGTTTCCTGCAGCTTTTCGCTGATCTCGTTTATATCTATCAGCATTTTATTGATATCATCATCATTTGACGACGGTATAGCCGTTTTATAGGTTCCGTCCCTGATCGCCTTCAAATTAGAATCAATCTCTCTCAACGGCTTCATAACGCGGTTCCCCATAGCTACGCTTGCAAACAGCGAGCATAACAGGGCTCCGCAAAGAACATATATCATAAGAGGAATACTTTCGATCACATATCCTCTGACGCTCTCAACGGGAATCGATACCCGCAGAAACACATAACCGTCCGCCGTATCTACCTTAAGAGCGTAATAAACCATTTTCTCTCCGAGCGTGCTGCTCTGCCGTTTCACGGTTTTCGGCTCTCCGTTCAAAGCGGCGGTAATCTCCTCCCTGCCGAGATGATTCTCCAGAGAAGAAGTATTCACCTGCTCGCTGTCGGCAATTACAAAGCCTTCGGAATCTATCACCGTTACCCGAATGTTTTCGGTATGCTTTTTTACCGCGCTCTCAGCGTCCGTATAGGTTTCGGCATATATCCTTGCAATATCAATAATTTTCTGTTCCGCCTGCTTATAATATTGATTCTCGGTAACAAGAATTCCGAACCCGAAAAAAGCAAGCAAAGAGACTGCTGTCACAAGCACCGTAAATACAATCAGACGATTTTTCATTTAAGCATATACCCCACTCCTCGCACAGTTTCAACAGACGCCTCCGACAGCGATATTGCCTTCCGGAGCTGTCCTACATGAATATCAAGGGTTCTCGTCTCTCCGTAATTCTCTCCCCAAACCGAATCCAGGAGCTTATCCCTGGTAAGTACCTTTCCGGCATTCAGCACAAACAGCTTGAGTAGTTCATATTCCTTTAAAGTCAGAGTAATCGGACTTTCTCCTACCGAAACGGCATGACTCTCCTCGTCTACTAAAATATCCTTATAGCAGAGCCTATTTTCACTTTTTCTTGCCCCGGCACGAAGCTTTGCCTTTATCCTGGCAATCAGTTCCATTACACCGAACGGTTTTGAAATATAATCGTCCGCTCCGAGATCAAGTCCTTTGACCTTATCAATCTCCTCGCTCTTAGCCGAAACCATGATAACGGGGATATCCTCCGTTAAGATATTTTTCCTAAGAGCGGCAAGTATCTCATACCCGTCCGCACCGTCAAGCATGATATCAAGAATGACGATATCCGGTCGTCTTTTTTTCAGCGCGTGGAAAAGCTCTTCACCGTTCTCAAAGCAATAAATCTCAAAGCCCGATCCGCCGAGGGCATATCGGTATACCTCTCTTATCGACAGTTCGTCGTCCACTGCATAAATAAGCGCTTTTCCACTCATATTCCCCTCCGTCATCCGATTTTGTGATATCCCGTCGCCGCGTATTCCACCCATTCTCCGATATTCACCGCATGATCTCCGATTCGTTCAAGATACTTTGCAATCATCATAAAAAGTATCGCCTGATCCGCATTTGCCGGATCCTGCTTTATCAACTCGATAAGATCCGATTTTACCGTTTCAAAAAGCAAATCCACTCTGTCATCGCGGCTGTCAAGGGAACGCGCCGTCTCAACATCACGGTTGATATAGCTGTCCACTCCGTCCTTTACCATGCTTATGGCAAGCGTTGCCATAAGAGCTATATGCTCAGGCTCTTTTATAAATTTCTCATTACCGAATTGAAGCGATATTTCGGAAATGTCGGCTGCCTGATCTGCAATCCGCTCAAGATCCGTAATCATCTTAAGCGCTGCCGATATATCTCTGAAATCGCTTGCTACAGGATGCTCCATAAGAAGGATTTTCAGGCAGTCCTGTTCGATTTCCCGCTCCATATTATCGATATACTTATCTTCATCCATAACCTCGTGAGCAAGCAAGCTGTCCCTCTGCTTCAACGCTGTTACGGACTTCTCAATGGCAAGCTCCGTTGCGCGGCACATCGCGATGAGCTTATTGAAAACAAGCCTGAGTTCCGACTCATATTTATTTCTTATGCTCATTATACACCATTCCTTTCGTTTTTTCAACACCAATCAGCCAAATCTTCCGGTAATATAGTTCTCCGTCCTTTTATCGGAAGGGCACGAAAAAATATTTTCCGTCGTCCCGTATTCCACAAGCTCGCCGAGCAGGAAGAACGCCGTCATGTCGGCAATTCTTGTAGCCTGCTGCATATTATGTGTAACAATAAGTATGGTAAGATCCTTTTTAAGCTCGTCTACCAATTCTTCGATTTTACCCGTCGATATCGGATCAAGCGCAGAGGTCGGCTCGTCCATGAGAAGCACTTTGGGAGACGCGGCAAGCGCTCTCGCTATGCAGAGCCGCTGCTGCTGTCCTCCTGAGATTCCGAGCGCGCTTTTTCTGAGTCTGTCCTTTACTTCATCCCATATGCTTGCTCTCCTCAAGGAAGTCTCCACTATCTCGTCAAGCTCTGATTTTTTTCTTATGCCAAAGGTTCTCGGAGCAAAAGCAATATTATCATAAATACTCATAGGAAAGGGATTGGGCTTTTGAAAAACCATCCCCACGTTTTTCCTGAGAAGATTGATATCGGTGCTTCTGTCAAAAATATCTGTATTCCCGATACGATATTCACCGGTAATACGGCATCCCTCCACAAGATCATTCATCCTGTTGAAAATTTTTAAAAAAGTCGACTTGCCGCAGCCGGACGGACCGATCAGCGCCGTCACCTTTTTTTCGGGAATGGTTATGTTAATATCCCGAAGAGCATGAAAGTCTCCGTAATAAAGATTACAGTCCTTTGCCGTTATATCCATATTTCCGATAAATCCGTTCATTTTATTTCCCCCGTTGATCGTTTCATAAGCTTTCCCAGCCCGCCGGCAAGTAAATTCAAAACCGCCACAAAAATAAGCAGGACAACGGAGGTTGCCGCCGCCTGATCGGGATAACCGTGACTTGCAAAATAATATATATCCAAAGCAAGGCTCGTTCCTGGCGAAAGCAGATTCTCCGGCACCTTATTGACAACCATTCCGACCGTCAGAATGGTTGTCAATAAGG
>USPP01000223.1 GCA_900556615.1 uncultured Eubacteriales bacterium | reverse complement strand
GAGCCTCAAGCTGCATTTTGTTGTTAACGTCGACAATTACGGTAAGGGTTTCGCTTTCAATAAGCTCCTGAGCTTCGGCTGCGTTTACAAAAACCGTTCCTCCTCCGTATTCGTCAATATCATAAATACGGTTATAGCATTTACTGAAATTGGGATCCTTGTAATTGCAGATGATATTGAATTTTACTCCGCAGAAAGCGGCGAGACGGGCAATACCGAGACATGCTCCGATACAGTCAAAATCGGCGGCACGGTGTCCCATAATGAGGACATTTGTGCTTTTGGAAATAACGGAAGCAAGCTCATTGGCAATAACTCTGGCGCGTACCTTAGTGCGCTTTTGCACGGTTTGCGTTTTTCCTCCGAAAAATTCGAGTCCTTTGGGGCTTTTGACTACCGCTTGGTCTCCGCCGCGCTGAAGCGCCATATCAAGCGCTTCGGCGGCAACCCGTTCTTTGTCGGAAAGGGATCCGGTTATCTGAGAAATCCCCATTGACACTGTTACGGAGAGGCTGCTTTCTCCCACGCGTATTTCGCGTATACGATCGAGAATATCAAATTTTTTTTCAACGAAATCCGCCATTTCGGCAGATCGGAAAAGAAAAATATAACGATTGCTTTGATACTCCTTGAGTATTCCGCCGGCGCTTTCAGCCCATTCCTTAAGGACATTTTCGAGTTCGTTCGCTGCCGCCCGTGTGCTTTCCTTTGCATACTGGGCAAGCTCCTCCAGGTTATCCGCCATGACATAGGCGACGGTGGTTTCTTCGCTGTTCATGGTTTGTATTGTGTTCTCAAGCTCCGTTCTGTCCTCCCACAGCGTAAGATAATATCTTTTGCTCTTTGAGGAAACGGGATAACATCTCACGGCATAGCTTCTTCCGTTTACGGTTACAGGGACGCCGGAATCGGAGCTGTCATTTTTAATATCCGTAAGAGAAATCCCGGAAAAAGCTTCGAATTTCGTTCCGGTGATATTTCTTTTCCCCAAGCGCAAAGAGAAAGCGCCGTTATACCATATAATATTTTCCGCGGAATTGCATATTATAATCGGATAGGGTATTTTGACTATAAGATCCAGAGTCATATTTCCGAGAAATGTTTCATTTTCCATTACCTTGGAGGTGCCGGGAACATATTTGATCAGGCATAAATATATGACTGTAAGAAGAATAAAGAGCAATGCGGAGAAAATCCAGATGAAATGAGAGGATGATTTTGTAGCGGTGTAGATAATTCCCGTCACGGAAATAAAAACGGCAGCGACAGCGGCGCAGGGTAAGAGTCGCGATATTCTTATTCCCTGAAAACGTTCTTTAAGCTTAGCAAACATAATACGGCTGCCTCCTATAGTATAAATTTGGCACAGTCGGACGGTGCTGTGCAAGAGATTGAATAATTCAGATCAGGTTTTATTATCTTTTTTAGGCATAATGGTTTTTACACTGTCGATAACGCCAAATAACGATGCTGTTGCTATGAGAGCGGGAAACCCGCTTAAAAAAGCAAGAAAGATCAGAACGGTTCTGAGTATTTTCGGATGGGGTATCCCGTTTACGATATTTACTTCCGTTATCGATGCAATTCCGGAAAAGAAAAAGCCGGGAATCAGCATAAGAGAGATGTTCAGTGACGAGAGCCAAACGAGTGTGTTTGAGCCTGAAACCGCAGAAAAAAGTACTGCAATACAGAAAAAAGCAGCGGTAATCGGAGCAGGAAGAAGCTTCCAATCGCTTGGCTCCGGTTTTTCGGAATGGGTGAGAGCAAGAAGCGCTTTATATACCCATCCTGCAGCAAAGCATAGGGTTGATATCATCATAACGATGACGCCGGGCATGATTCCGATTATCATATTGATATATTGTTCTGTATTATCGGCCGTTATAAACGGAACTGTCTGACCGGCAATGGTTACCGTGAAGGATTCGGTAAGAACTGCTCTGATTGCTTCAAAAAAGGAGGAAAAAACCGACTTTATTGCCGAAAGATTGAAAGCTCCGGCTTCGGAAAAGACAGAAAGAAAAATAATAATAAACGAGAGACAGGAAATAATCACCGTAGAAATTCCCACAGCACGGGACTGGGAAAGCCGTCTTTTTGATACAAACGAGTAAGTAAGTCCGCAGGGAATGATGGATAAAGCGGCGATTGCATATATGGGTGAACCGGAGAGATACCAGGCGAGAAAATAACCGGAGACAGCCGCGGTAATTCCGGGCAGATATCCCGAACGGAAAAACAGCCATGCTGTCCCTCCTCCGCTCAAGGCAAGAGAAAGAACAGAAGAAGCGCTATCTCCGCCCGTCGGAAAGATTGGTGCTGAGAGAATAGTCAGGATAAAAATTGCCACCGCCGCGCACGCCGATGTCGGTTCAGATTCCTTCCGTTCGGAGATTTATATTATATTATAGCATTAATTCTGCCGTTTGTAAATGTTTTTTAGCATAAGATTTGATAAAAGAATTTTAAGGCAGCACCGTACAATGTATGGCTAACGTCTATGCTGCGCGTTTTCTTGCATCTATTTCGTCATGCTTCACAAATTTCGTCGGCAGAGGAGCGCCACTCTTGCCTCCTCAAATTGTATTGTCTGACGAAAAACCCGGCGGTGCAGCTGTACAAGCATCATTGTACGGTATTGCCTTAAAGAATTTCAAATCGAAAATGTCCCCGCTATAAAGAAGATAAGAATAACTGCCGACAAAAAAGTAAATTTTATTCTGAAGGAATCAGAAACGTATTGTTATTTTTTTACATATGATGTATAATATAAATAAAATCGGATTCTTTAGGCGGAAAGCCGAGAATAATACAAGCTTAGAGGAGAGTAAATTATGAACGGTTTCAGAGAAATACTTCCCGGTGAGATACAAGAAAATCTTTTTACAGCAATCAATGATGATTGGATGCTGATCAGCGCAATGAAAGAGAATGGAAGTTTTAATACAATGACGGCATCATGGGGCGGCTTCGGAATTATGTGGGGACGGTCTGTCTGTGTTTGCGTTATCCGTCCGCAGAGATATACGCTTGAATTTGTAAATGAAGCTGAGAGACTTACGTTTTCTTTTCTTGAGGAAGGACACCGGGAAGCGCTCAGCATATGCGGAAGTAAGAGCGGACGTGACTGCGACAAGATAGCGGAGGCAAAGCTTACGCCTGTTACAGACGGGGATATTGTAGGATTTGAACAGGCAAGAATGATTGTTTCGGGTAAAAAGCTTTATTGTGATGTAATAAAAGAAGACGGATTTATAGATAAGTCAATTATTTCCTCCAAATATCCGCTCAAGGACTATCATAGGGTATTTGTTTGTGAAATTGAGAAGGTATTTGTAAAATAAAATTGCCGTTTATTCTATTTTTCGGTGATTTATTCCGACATAGGGGATCATTCTTTTTACAGGGCGTAGACAAAATCAAGCCGGGGCTTTGCCCTAAATCTTATACAGATGCTTTTTGCCCCTATAAACCCGTAAAATTTTCTAAAAAAGGATTCTTAAGGATGAAAACCTTAGACGGGACGGAATTCTGCAAAATACTTTGTATTCAGTCTGATTCTTTTTATTCTCGTAATTTCAAGGATGTGGAAGGTTATGAAAATCAAACGTGTATTTCTTATAGTGCTTGACAGCTTCGGCGTCGGAGAGCTTCCCGACGCGGAAAGATTTGGGGATGCGGGAAGTAATACTCTGAAAAGCGTTTCCTCCTCCGGTCGGTTTTATGCACCGAACTTAACAAGGCTCGGACTTTTTCATATCGGAGGTACAGGTTGTGAACGTACGGATATCAGCCCGATCGGTGTTTACGGCAAGGCGGCGGAGCAGTCGATGGGAAAGGATACTATTACGGGGCATTGGGAGATCGCAGGGGTAATATCGGACAGAGCCATGCC
>USPP01000222.1 GCA_900556615.1 uncultured Eubacteriales bacterium | reverse complement strand
GCTTCTCAGAGGGCTATCATACCTTTGTCGGAGAGAGGGGCGTAACTCTTTCTGGGGGACAAAAGCAGAGAGCGGCAATTGCCCGCATGCTGACCGAAAAGACGCCGATTATGGTGTTTGACGACTCACTTTCGGCGGTTGACGCCGAGACGGACGCTGCGATCAGGCGGAAGCTTAACAGTAAACTCGGTGATTCGACGGTATTTCTCATATCGCACCGCACCTCAACTCTTATGGATTCGGATTTAATCATTGTGCTTGACCACGGCAGAATTGCCGAAAAAGGAACCCACGAGGAGCTTATATCGCTTGAAAACGGCATATACCGGCGAATATACGAAATACAGATGTCAAGCCCCGATGACACAGAAGCAATGGAGAGAAAGGAGGCATCGGTATGAATAGTCAAACAGAATCCGGCAAAAAGAAAAAGGACGAATATGTAAGGCTTCCTTATTTTGGAATAAATCGGCTTCTCCCCTTTATGAGGCCCTATCGGAAGAAGCTTTTCATGATGCTGATACTCGGTATTGTCGGAAGCCTTGTCGATATCGTCCTCCCGCTCTTTCAGAGCTATGCGATAAATAACTATATTGCCCTTGGCATTATGGATACGCTTCCCTATTTTATAGGACTTTATATCCTTGTTCTTACGGTACAGATTGTTGCGAACTGCTTCACCACATATAACGCAAGCTATGTTGAAATGATGATCGGACATGATCTGAAGCAAACCTGCTTCGATCATCTCCAGACTCTCTCCTTTTCCTATTTCAACCAAAACAGCGTCGGATATGTTCATGCAAGAATCATGAGTGACACCTCCCGTATCGGAGAGCTTGTCTCATGGGTAATGATGGACAGCATATGGCATACCTCCTATATTATCGGCGCGGTTGCGGTAATGATGGCGATCAATGTCAGGCTGGCACTTGCCGTGGTGCTCATCGTGCCGCTTGCAGCGCTTCTTATCGCGCTTTGTCTGAATAAGCTGACGCGCCTTAACCGGAGCATAAGAGAGCTGAATTCCAGGATATCCGGCGATTATAATGAGGGAATAACCGGAGCCAAAACGATAAAAACCCTTGTTGTAGAGAAAAAAATCACCGAAGAGTTCAAAGCCGATACCGGAAAAATGAAGCGTACCGCCGTCCGCGCTACTCATTTCCGCGGACTGCTGTTTTCAACGGTATCGTTTTTCTCCTTTGCGGCGCTCGCTCTTGTTCTGTGGCGCGGCGGCGTGATAACTATGAAGCAGGCAATGGAAATCGGAACCCTTTCGGCATTCATGTCATATGCTCAGGGACTTATGGATCCGCTTCTCTGGCTGATTGACGCGATATCCACACTGATCAATACACAGGTAAATATAGAGCGTGTCACAAAGCTCCTCGAAACAAAATCCGATGTGGCGGACAATCCGGAGGTCATTGCAAAATACGGAGATACCTTTGAGCCGAAGCGCCAGAATTGGGAAAAGCTGTACGGAGACATTGAATTTGACGATGTAAGCTTCACCTATCCTGACGGAGACGATAAGGTGCTGGAGCATTTCTCCCTCAAAATAAAACAGGGAACAAGAGTAGCAATCGTCGGAGAGACCGGCGCCGGGAAATCAACACTCGTCAATCTTGTCTGCCGCTTTTTTGAGCCGACCGAAGGAAAAATACTCATAGACGGCAGAGACGCAAAGGAACGCTCCCAGCTATGGCTTCACTCTAATATTGGTTACGTCCTCCAATCGCCGCATCTTTTTTCGGGAACGGTGAGGGATAATCTCCGTTACGGAAAACCGGACGCAACAGATGAAGAGATATACGAGGCTCTTAAAACGGTGTCTGCCGACACCGTAGTGGAAAGAATGGACAAAGGGCTTGATAGCGAGGTCGGTGAGGGAGGAGATCTTCTCTCAACGGGAGAAAAACAGCTTCTCTCCTTTGCCAGAGCCATTATTGCCGATCCCCGTATCCTTGTGCTTGACGAGGCAACCTCCTCCGTAGATACCATGACAGAACAGATCATCCAAAACGCTCTCGGGAGCGTTACTGCCGGAAGAACGTCGTTTATTATCGCTCATCGGCTTTCAACCGTCCGTGATTCCGACATCATTATTGTTGTCAAAGACGGTAAGATTGTCGAAAAAGGTAAACACCGTGAGCTGATGCATGCCCGCGGCTATTATCACAGTCTTTATACAAGACAGTTTGAAAAAGAAGCAGCAGACGCGGTGCTTTGACAGGAAAAATAAAATCATGCGGAGTACTGCTGCCGGTGAAGGAGTTCGGTATTTTTACCGAACTCCTTCCGCTTAGCTTCAAGGCAACACCGCTCAAAACACTGTTGTGTAAATGGGAATAAAACAGTACGATAATTCTATGAATAAATTACTTACGACGGGAAGTCATTTCGACACATCGGAACAGTTTGCTCACTCCTCAGAATGATGTGTCGAAATGCGGATATTTCTCGGATGATCTCGGCTTTATGATCCGATTACCCTATATTATTGCATCATTCCGTCATTGTTTCTTCTTAACGCCATCATTATCGTTATTATTAAAAGGTTTCTTAATATTTCTTATTGACAATTAAATTGTCATGTGTTATCATATAAGCCAAGCGATATGACTACGAAATCTTATATAAACACAAAAATTCATAAAAGGCTTTTAAAATGAAACAGCTTTTGTATTTGACGATGATTCTTTTTCTGAACCGTCAGTATATTATGAGGTGACAAACGATGCAATTTGAACATAGGCTTGTACAAGCGGACCTTGTGGTAGTCGGAGCCGGCGTTCCCGGAATCTGTGCGGCCATACAGGCGGCAAGAGAAGGACTTACCGTTGTTCTTATCAATGACCGCGGCTGTGTCGGTGGAAACAGTTCCCAAGAAATTTGTATTCCCATCAATGGTGCAAATGATGTAAATCCCTTCAATATAAACTCACGCGAAGGGGGGATTGTGGATGAAATTCGTCAAGAATGTAAATATCGTTCGGTTGCGGAAGACAGATATGTGGTAGATGGTGTGCTCACCGATTTTCTATTACGTGAAAAAGGTATTTCGCTGTATCTGAACACGTGTGTAGATACAGCGAAGACGGATGATTCTCGGATTATTTCAGTAAGCGGCACACAAAATACGACTGAAACACGTTTTACTTTCAAGGCCGAGTGGTTTATTGACGATACCGGAAACGGGACACTCGGAGCAATTTGTAACGCGGAATATATGCTCGGCCGCGAAGCTTCAGAAACGTTTCATGAAAAAATAGCACCGAAGATTTCCGACCATCTTTCTCTTCCCAGCACTTTGTCTTTTTGGGCATATGATACAGGCAAGCCAAGACCTTATATCGCGCCGGACTACGCTCTTGATATTGAAAGGACCGGCGCCTTAGAGCGACGTATTATCCCCCAGGATAAATTCTATCAATTCTGCTGGTACTACGAGCTTGACGGCGATATTGATCAGATAAAAGAACGGGAAAAGATTATTTATAATCATAAAGCCTTGATATATGGCATCTGGAATTATATCAAAAATAGCGGCAAATATCCACAGTCCGAAAATTACGCGCTCAGTTACGTTTCCGTTATTCCCGGCACAAGGGAATATCGAAGGCTTAAGGGTGATTTTATATTGAGCGAAGGTGATATTTCTACTCAAAGAGAATATGAGGATGCTGTGGGACACGGGGGCTGGCCCATTGATTTGCACGCCGCACGAGGCTTTTTCGATTCAGATGTGCCCAATCGGCATATTCATCTTCGGGGAGTTTATCAGATCCCATATCGCTGTGGCTATTCGAAAAATATTAAAAACCTATTCATGTGTGGTCGGTGTATGTCTCTCAGTCATGTGGCTTTAGGTTCAGCCAGAGTGTCAGGAACGCTTTCTACC
>USPP01000221.1 GCA_900556615.1 uncultured Eubacteriales bacterium | reverse complement strand
ACCAAGCTGAATAAAGGCTACGATACGGTAGCCGTCACGCCATACAGAATTTTCCAATGCATAGCTCATCACAAAGGGGCTGACGATGGCTCCTACGCCCCAAAAGCAATGGAGCCAGCTTATATGCCTGGAGGTATAATGAAGTGCTACATAGTTGTTTAGTGCCGCGTCAATGGCGCCTGCACCGAGTCCGTAAGGAATAGCAAGGATGATCAGCATCCAAAATTCCGTTGCGAAAGAGAAACCTAAAAGTGCCACAGCCGTCAAAAAGACGCTTATAACCGTTACGATGCTTGCGCCCAGCTTTCGTGTCAATCTGTCGGAAAAAAGACTGGAAAGGATGGTACATCCTGAAATTACCATAGTAACAATGCCCATAGAAGAAATCGAAACACCAAACGTTTCATGCATAACGGGCCAACCCGAGCCTAAAAGTGAATCAGGCAAACCGAGACTGATAAAAGCGATATAAATCAGAGCGAGAAGTAATGTGTACATTTGCAACTTACCAACTTTCTAATTAAAACAAATACTTACCACTAAACAAGAAGTAAGTGGAATCTACCATTAAAGCCACACCGATAATCAGCAAAATGGTATATATGACAGTGCTGATTATTTTTTGTGGTCTGCCTGTAAATCTTGCTTTTACCCTGTCAAGCCAAGCTGTGAGCTTATCGAGTGCGCCGAACTGATTGGCAAAGTAGACGGCAAAGGACATAGATTGGCTTACAACAAACCAGACCGTCAAAAGAAGTGTGGCTGTAAAGAAATTATGAGATTCGCCGCCGAGAAGCATTACCGCATAATAGGTAGGATCGGTAAAGCAGGTGAAGGCAAAGACAATACCTGTTACGATAAATTTCAGAAGCGAACCGTCAACGACTTTGGATTCTTTCTCTTTTTTCTCTTTAGGCTTACATATCTTAATGATAACCCAAACGAGTATGATGACGGATATGCCAAATTCAAGGTTACCCCAAAAGGGATGCTCGTCACCAGGGATCAGCCGTTTCAATATATCAACTGCCGCCGAGCCGAATATGGTGGAAAGAATCGCACCGATGAGAATAGACAGCACGGTAAAGGTAGCCATAAAAATGGTGTTTTATACTTCTTCTCTTTTCGCATACCCATGCCGAGCAAAACGATAGCTGTGATGGGGTCTATGCCAAGAACGCCGAAACCGGTCGTGCTTAATATTTTGTGTAACATTTTCAGCCTCTTATTTACAAGGTATGACCTTCCAGCTTTAACAGAAAGATCTTTTTTTCCAAGCCACCGGTATATCCTACAAGGTTTCCACTGGCACCGATTACTCTGTGACAAGGAATAATAATGGAAATGGGGTTACTGCCGACAGCATTTCCCACCGCCTGAGCGGACATTTGTGAGATTTCCCGTTCTGTTGCAATTTGCTTTGCAATCTCGCCATATGTAGTTGTCTTGCCGTAGGGGATCTCCAGCAGGAGCTGCCATACTCTTTCGGCAAAAGGAGTTCCCATCGGCTTTAGAGCCAGCTCCTGCGGGCTTGGCGCTTTCCCGGCAAAATACCGGTCAAGCCAAGCTTTTACTTTCGTTAATATCGTTGTTTCCATATCAATATAACGCTCTCCGATTATTTTAGCTGACTTTTGTATTTGTGTGTCTATCCACAAGCCGATCAGCGCATCATCATTTGCCGCTAAAAGAATTTCCCCCAGCGGGGATTGATATTTACAAGTGTATATCATAAAACACCACCACTCAAGATACGTTCATAAGTGTGTTGTCGATCAACTGCTGTGCAAAATCAGCAACCTCTGAGATCGGCTCATGCATACCGTCAGCAATCCACTTTACTAAAATGCCGTTACACCCGTTAGCGATGAAGCAATACGCCCATTCTTTTTGAACTGCTGTAATTTTCTTGTTTTTCAATGTACTGCCGGAAAGAGAAATATCGTGGCAGGCTTCAAATATTTTTGCAGGGAATGTTGAATCACCATTGGGCGAGCATATCGCCTTATAGGTTTCTTCCTCTGCTTTGAAATTGAGCATAATAAAGGTTAACATATCCTTTGCGGTTGTGTTCTTATGGGATTTCAGGACTGCCATCAATTCTTCCAAAAACTGCAATTCAATTTTATCAAGCAGATCATATACGTCAAGATAATGCTTGTAAAAAGTTGCTCTGTTCAGTTCGGATAAATCGCAGATTTCCTTTACAGTAATTTTATTGATAGGTTTTTCCTTCAGCAATTTTGTGAAGTTCTGCACGATCATCATTTTTGTATATCGCACACGGGCATCCGATGCCATATCGTTACCTCCGAAATCAATTTTACCGATTATGATATTTTTTCAACATTCATAGTCAGAGTGTCGGTTATCTTCCATATCAAAAATCATTGATGATTGAACGGATAACCACTTCATATTATACTGTACTTGCAAAACAAAATCAACAGTTGTTGATAAAAGTTCAAAAAGTATTTTAGGAGGTAAACACTATGTGGAAAGCAATTCTGTCCGTTCCTGTAATTATGGGATGTGCCCTTGCCGGTACTATTGGGATGATTAAAGCAATTAAGCGATTCTGTCCCGACCAATTTGAGAAAAACGAGGATGGGAGGGATAAAAAGTGACGGTAATTTTGATTATGCTTTGTGCCCTTGTCGGAACAGTTGCAATGCTCGCTTTGTGCGGCTGTGCCCGCTGGAGCTTTATCTATCTCATTCGTTATCGGCTTTTGAAAACGGAAGCGAAAAGGGATTGTTACATTCCATCCACAAAGCACGACATAATGGCGGTAATGATTGCTGTCATTACACTTGCCGCAGTTGTGCTGATCTTGGTGTACGGCGTTCCCTTTGTGATCGAACATATTTCCGAGCTTCCTATTCCGCAATCGCCTTTGACATAAGAGGTGCGAAGAATGGGGAAAGACGATAAACGAGAAAAACTAAGCTTATATGTATTAGAAACAGCCGCCAATATTCTCGGCAGACACGGAAAGAGCGATAAAGAAATCAAGGAATTTCTTGAATATCACTTTCCGATCCGCTCTGCCATCATTCAGCAAATACCGGAAACAAGGGAATAACCACACAAATACCAAAAATTTTACGAAGTAATTAGGAAAGTCGACGGCAGGAAGTTTCTCTCCCTGCCGTGGATTGCATGATAAAAAAGACAGTATAGCGAAACTATATTGTCAATTCTTTTCATCCTACTCGATTTTTACTTTTCTCCGTTAAAGATAAAAGCCTTTCCTCTTGGTATTTTTCTTTACAGTCCTTTTACATTGCCCGATAATTCAGTACATTTGTTGGCTTCAAAATACTTCCTTATCATGCATTGGTAAAATCGGCTGCCTTTGGGCATATTTTTTGAAACTCGGCATACAGAGTCGACTTCTTATGAAGGACTTGTTTCTTTTGCTTATCCCCAAGAAAAACGCAGTTTTTCTGTTATCAAAGTTTTGGGGGATAGGGGCTTTTTTCAAAAAGCTCCCTGAATGGGCAGCAGCATAGAGGAAAAGCGAGGCGGGTTTTTAATAAATAAATTTATTTTCATCATCTACTTGACCGAGAAGTATAGGACGTGTTATAATAATATCGTGCAAAGAAGCTTCCATGTTTCTTTGTTTGTCTGAATTATGCTGCGGAAAAAATATTGCTGAAAAATATAATTACACGGACAGTTTTTGCGACAGATATTCGCTTGAGGAAGGAGATTTCTGCATAAAGAATATGGTTAATGAAATGAAGAAAAAAATACTTATGTTGGTTTTATTTTGTATAGTTATGATAATTCCCGCTGTTGCGGCTATTATCGCCTATACTTCTGCACAGAATAATCCGGTTACCCCAAAATCCGTTACTGAAATTTCTGTTCTGTCTCCCGACGGTACGGTATATTTATTTTCCCGAAACAGTGAAACCGTATCCGACAGTGGAGAGGAGGCTTCC
>USPP01000220.1 GCA_900556615.1 uncultured Eubacteriales bacterium | reverse complement strand
TCTATCTCGGCTCCGCCGTCAAGCTCAAGCCTAAATTCGTCTTCATGCATGATGAGACATTCAAAAAGCGGCGTATTCCTGCAAATACCAAGCATCGCCGCCGATTGCTTTATCATATGGACCGGCATCCTGTATTTCTTTGCCAGCACAGGAAGAGCATGCGTATGGTCGCTGTGTTCATGCGTCACAAATACCGCCGAAATATCCTCCATACCGACGCCGAGATTATGAAGCGCCCCTTCAATCGCTTTGGCGGTTCCGCCGGCGTCAATCAGTATCTTATTTTTTCCGGCACGTATAAAGGTGCAATTCCCCTTTGAACCGGAAAAAAGATTGATAAGTTCAATTTCTCCGCAGTCCGTCATATATCAAGCCCCATATTATAAGTAAGATAAATATAGATCATATCAAATACCACCGTAAGAATAATCGGTATCAGAATATAAAGCAAAACCGAGGATTTTTTTCTGCGAACTACCTGCTCCGCAATAAAAGTATCCTTCTTTTCCTCGCTCCAATCGCCGGGAAGCATTTCTCTGTCGGGTACGGTCAGCATACCGCGGTTGAATGCTATATATACTACCGCAAGAATGCCGGCAGCAATACAGTACGCATGGAGAATCCATTCCGCATAAAAATATATCGCTATCTGGTATACCGAAAAAATGACGATAAGGGAAACCGACAATATGAGAAGCTTCTTCCCCGGGATTTTTCTCTTGAGTTTTTGTTCTCCGTCTTTTAACGGAGCGTGTCTTTTTTTACGTTTCTTTTTCAAAATCTTACCTCAGCTTACGAAATATCCTCTCCCGCAAGCGCCAGAAGACCGGCGCGAAGGGCTTTGGCGGCAATCGCCCTCTCCTCCGGCGTCCCTGATTCGAGACATGGACGCATTTCTCTGAAAAAAGCTCCTCTTATTGTAGGATCATTTTCAAGAGCTTGTACGTCATAAAGGGGAAGAGTGCGGTCAATTATCTCTATGTAAAACAACCCCTGACCGACCGTCTCTTCAAGCTCCTTCGTATTGATCACAAGCTCCGGAGACACGTTCCCCGTCAGTATCAGCCGTAAAAGCGTATCGGAGCCAAGCTTTCCTTCCGAAACCGCATTTCTGATACCCGTCAAAAGCTGTCCCGATTCCGAACAGCCTGATACATCGGCCTTCGCTTTGAAAAACGCACGCCCGTCGCTTTCACCGAGGTAAGCCCGCGCTCCTTTGTAATTTCTGCATATATCGCTCCCTTGTGCCCCGTTTCTCCGAAGTCCCTTCCCTCAAGACATCCGCTGTAAGCATAAAAGGTGTTTCCCACCTTTTTTAATCCGTCGGAATTGTGAACATGCCCGAAAGCACAGTAATCAAAACCGCAGGCGGCAATATCCGATTGAGAGACGGGACAATAGACGGAAAGAGGATTCCCGACATCGGCATGAGCGCATAGAATATTGATTCTTGACGAATCCTCAGGGCTTCTCCCCGCAAAAGGATTATAATCAAGGGTACTTTTCACAAATGCATATCCGTATACGTCGGTATTGAGTTCGGGAAAAGAAAATTTATTCAGCGCCGTATCGGAAAAAACAAAAGCATTATCGGGGAATACCGTTTTGGCATAAACGCTGTCCTGCGTATAGGGATCATGATTGCCGGGCGCTATCACGAAGCGGCAGGGAGCCGCCGCCGCAAGCTCTTTCACAAAATAGTCTGCCATATCCTTTGTCATAAAGCCGCTGTCGAAAAGATCTCCGGACATAAGCGCAATATCGATTTTATTTGTTTTTATATACATGATAAGCGAAGAAAAAGTTCCGCGCAGCTCTCTGCGGCGCACCTCTGATTTTCCCGCGTTTCCGCTTTTAAAAGGGCTGTCAAGATGAAGGTCGGCGCAGTGAAGAATTTTAAGCATGGTTTTCCTCCGATGTGAGTGTATATGTTTCTATTATAGAATAAAATTGTTACTTTTTCAACCGTTTTTTATAATACTCTTTATTTTTTTTGAAAATGTGTTATAATAAATACGGTCGCTGCCGTACAAAGCTCTGCTGCGCGTACGGCTCCAGCATTCAAACCGATTCAAAACGAAAGGAGAACGGCGATTTCGCTTTATATAGGGGGCAGAAACCGTCATTCGGTTTCCGCGATAAATGTCCCGTCCCCGAAAAAAACATCTGAAACCGATCCGAACTATCCGAGCAGCGCGGAACGTTTCACTTAAGTTACAGTGCAAAGCCGCCGAAAATCATAATGGCTAACTACAGAAAAGGACGTGTAGATGAGGAAATGCGCAAGGAGCTTTCCGACATTCTCCGTACCGTGAAGGATCCCCGTGTAACCTCTGCGTTTGTAAGCATAACCGGAGTTGACTGCACGGCAGACCTCAAATTTGCAAAAATATATTACTCTGTAATGGGAGAGCGCCGTGAAGGAGATACAGGCAAAGGACTTGAAAACGCCTCCGGATATATCAGAACTCAGCTTGCCAAAAATCTCAATCTCAGAATTACGCCGGAGCTTAAATTTATCGCCGACGATTCCATAAAACGCGGCGCTCATATCACCAATCTTCTCCGTAATTGGCATCGAGGAGGGTCTGAACACAACAATCTCCTCTCCCTTCTCGTTGTCATACACGACACAGCAATACCCCTGATAGTGCGAAATCAAGGAATCAGATATTATCAACAACTAGAGGATATGTATCGAATTGCCTTATCCATCGCCTTGCCAGAAATCACACACCAACCACCTCCCCACTATTCTGTTAACCAATTCACTATATCCTACTGTCTCTGTCAGACTGGTGCGAACCAACTTCACAATATCGCCCTTTGTCTTGGATTGCGCAATACTCGAAAACAGCAACGATATCGTCTCGTTCAAGGCGTCGTTGTTGCTTCGGAGCAGAAATCGAAAACGAGTGTTACTCATGAAAGAAGGATATGAGAATTCATTTGCTAGTGTTATTTGGTATTGGAGTATTTCATCTGATACTTGTATTCGTCATATTCTTGTCATCATGAATCTACATAGTCTCCTATTCTACGGTTATCGAATTCCATAGTGATACAACAATTGTTTTGCATCAGAGATAGTATTCTATTTGCATACTTGCTTCCCTGTTACTCTTCTCTCACTTCGATTCGGAGGAACGACAACAACAAGCAAAGACAGTGGATTACCTACTGGTAAGACGATTCTGTGTGTCATCATCCTAGGATGATCCTCCTTGTGAGCGAGTGCATTTTTTCCATCACAAATCTCCTGTTCAACGAGTGGGCTGAAAATTACAGTGATCATCAGATCCCTATTGTATCATCTCCTCAAACTATCCTTCGTGATATGGATTGTGTTTCCCTCGAATGGGGTATTTCATTTCTGAAGCAGTTTAAACAATAGGGTTTGGAGTTCATTTCCACTCGGATAATTGATCCACTGCTTCGTGTGGGTAAATACTCTCCATGTGACATAGAATCATTCCGAAGAGATCAGCATTGCGCTCCATCATGGTTTGACTGTCTTGTGCAACAAGCTGAAGGAAGTTCTGAACAAAGCAATCGACTCAATTCCATCTCTTATGCGAGCTGCTTCGAAAGTGGAATAGTGATTGTGATTGCATTGTAGATCAACGAAAAAACAGAATAGTTTGTTTGTTTAAACCTCCTTCCACTTGAACGATCATAACCTCCATAGGATCGCTTGCCACTCCTTCGTGTCCACACATCGCCATTGCCTCTCTCATATCGTCTGCGACCCGGAATTGGCATCTTGATTTCCACTGAATACTCGGGTGCCTCAAGATCCCAATTGGCATGCACTTCTTTTCGGAAGGAGTCCTGATTGATCGGCATCACCTCTCTTGCTTTCGACGATTGCAAAACGAGCATCAACGAGTTGTTTCTCGCCTTCATCACCGAGAAATCATCTCGATACGCCATTCCGTTACGATAGTAATGCGTGTCTTTATCCAG
>USPP01000219.1 GCA_900556615.1 uncultured Eubacteriales bacterium | reverse complement strand
GAATACGCCGCGGGTAAAACTTGGACAGGATGCCGGCTCGACGGCGATAAATCGATAATCGGCTTCTCCGCGAAGCTTTTCCCCCATAAACGGCGCGATAAGACCTCCCAGATTTGAGCCGCCTCCGGCACAGCCGATAATAATGTCAGGCTTTATACCGTACTTGTCAAGAGCGGTTTTTGTTTCGAGCCCGATGACGGATTGATGGAGAAGAACCTGATTCAGCACGCTGCCGAGTACATATCGATAACCCGGGGTGGTCACTGCCTTTTCAACTGCTTCGGAAATAGCGCATCCGAGGCTTCCCGTTGTTCCGGGGTGTTCTGAAAGTATTTTTTTCCCTACCTCAGTTTCCATAGAGGGCGAGGGAGTGACCGAAGCGCCGTATGTGCGCATTACTTCCCGGCGAAAAGGCTTTTGTTCATATGAGCATTTTACCATAAAGACTTTACAGTCAAGGTTAAAATAAGCACAGGCCATTGAAAGTGCAGTTCCCCATTGACCGGCTCCTGTTTCGGTAGTTACGCCTTTCAGATCTTGCTTTTTTGCATAATATGCCTGTGCGATTGCGGAATTGAGCTTATGGCTGCCGCTTGTATTGTTTCCTTCAAACTTATAATAAATTTCAGCGGGTGTTTTTAATTTTTCTTCCAGGCAATAGGCGCGTACAAGGGGAGAAGGGCGATACATTTTGTAAAAGCTTCTGATATCTTCGGGAATATCAAAAAAAGGGGTGTCGTTATCAAGCTCCTGTTTGATCAGTTCTTCGCAAAATACCGGGGCAAGCTCTTCCGCTTCCATAGGTTTATAAGTTCCAGGATTGAGAAGCGGCGCTGGCTTTTTCTTCATATCGGCACGAAGGTTATACCATGCCATCGGCATTTCCTTTTCCTCAAGATAGATCTTGTAAGGGATTTTCTTTTCTGACATTTTATTGTCTCCTTTCTGATTGTTCGGGACAGAAATAAAAAACCTGTCCCAGATAATAAATCTGCTGGGACAGGATGCCAAAAACATTCCTGCGGTGCCACCCGGCTTGACGCATTTATAATACGTCCTCTCTACGCATACCTATATATGCAGACTTTTGTTTACGGAGAGTCATGCTCCGTCTCGCATACTTGATTTGTTCCCGAAAAACATTCTTTCTGCTTGCCCTCAGAAGCCCATTCATCGATATTCTTTACATCGCAATTTCACCCTCTGCGACTCTCTTTGGAAAAGCTAATATCGATTACTCACTCTTCTTCAACAGTTTAGTATATTGTATCATACTTTCATTTGAGTGTCAAGATATTTTAAAAAATCTCCTAAAATTAGATCAAATTAATTATTGCTTTCAAGTCACCTGTTTAGCAATCGGTTCCAGATAAATTCGGAGAAGGAGCTTTTCATACAATAAATTATTTTGAGTTAAAACGTTCAACAGGAATATTTTGCGGTTCTTCATGTATCACGGCTTCCCGCAAATCATAGCTTTCAGCAGTTTCAATGGGGAGACCTGAAGATATAAAAGGACCATTGTAATCTGAAACGGTTGCGTTTTCATACCCGGCTTGGAAATCGCCGGCGCTGTCTGACGCATCTATGCTGTAGATGCGTGAAGTCCTTCCACCTGACATAACACACCAATTTCCGATATAAAGAGCAAAACTGTTTCCTCTTACAGCAGCATCGGTATTCCCGTCTGCAACAATACCTGCCGCACAGTTGACATGACATCCCTCAGGGGTATAGTTGTTGTATACTGAGCCGCCAAACACACGGTCGGTTTCTCCGGTGCGTGTCCATGGTTGGGTTGACATGGTTATTAGCAGATGGGTATGGGCTTTATATGATGTAAAAATACTGTTCTCATATATGACAAAACCGGTAAAATTGGCGGGATTTTCCGGAATATTTAATGCGGATCCTTCAAGCTTTGTGTCATTCCAATTGATATTATTTGATTCGAAATCAAGGGATGCATATGAAGAATTACCTGCTTGCAATACGGTATTGTATCTTACGATTGTATTCTGAGCCCGGATATAAGTGTTTGGTCCGGGAGCTTTATCGATTTCGGCAACAAAGCGGAATACTGCGATCGCTGCGTCAGTAGCATCTATTACTTCATTATACTCAAGTATGCAGTCGGTTCCCATACATCTGAGTCCGTCCTGCCAGGTCCTGTTATGGTCGGAAGCGTAGCAGGTTATAAGATTATAACCGACATAATTGAATTCTGTTCCGCACAATACATTGAGACTGTAAGTACATCCGGAGTCGCTGCATCTGCATCCGATGACAGATCCGCCATTTCCTATGCATACAATATTGGTTCCTGCTATTCTTTCTGCTTCATATGCAAAATTACCGTCGGCAAATATATTTTTCAGAGTAGCTTTGCTTTTGACATGAATCATATCATAGTTACCGTCGCCGGTACGGATAAATCTTGCCATTTGTGTGTAATGGGTAGGAGAACCTGCCGTTTCGAGCGTTACATTGTCCGGCACGGTTATCGTTTTATCTACCAACACCAAGGTTCCGCGTTCGAGGCTAACTACGGTATTTTGATTCAGGAGTATCTGAAGTTCATCTGCCGTTATAACTTTATTTCCTGTATAGCGTGATGAATTATTTTTGCCCCAGAAATACGGTCCGGCGATAATATCGGGAAGTAAATTGGAAAATTCTTTACTGCTGCAAAGCTTTTTTACAAGATCAATTGAATCAATTTTGGAATATGCTTCTATCTCTTCTGTTTTAGGATCCCGATTGAGAATGGCTCTTGTTATCGCAAAAACGGTTTCTGTTTGATTTAAGTTGCAATCCGTAAATTTATCGTCGGTAAAGAATTGAACGGCAAGATCGGTCAGCGTTTGGATGGTACATCCGTTTTGTTCGATTACAGACGTATAGGCAAGATACTCTTCACCCTTTGGCGCTCTTGATAGACCTTCGGTAAATAGTTTAGCAACAAATTGAGCGCCACCGAATTGGGAAGAGTCTTTTTCGACTGTAAGCGTTTTTCCGGTATAATAAGCGCCTTCTTCCGTATTGTTTCGCAGTGGAACGGTTTGAGGAATGACATCCTCGCCGGGTCTTATTTCCGTACCGTTTTCGGCAAGCTGAAATTTGACAATTGTGCCGAGGCGAAGTGCGGAATAATAAGAATCCGTAAAACTGTAATCAGAGGGAATGGAAAGAGAAACACCGCTTGTATACTCGTTTTTATCCGAATAACCAAGGCAGTCGGAAGCGAAACGTTCAACTGCGAAAGCGGTAATTCGGGGGGACTTCCCGGTTATAACGAGTTTATTTCCGCTGACTTGTATCACCAGTTCCTGTTCATCGATAGATTCAAGAGCAGCTTTGCTTTCCGCTCGGTTTGTTTCTCCGATTAAAATTTCACGCCTGAGGGAATTGTCCTGCGATCCGTCAAAATCATTGGTCAGTTCCGGTTCCGTTCCGGTCATTTTACTTATTATATCTCGAAGATAGACTGCCGCCTTAAATTCGGAATCAAGAGCATTTTCTCCGCAGACAATCGTGATCGCTTTATCTCCTTCAACAAGGAAAAAATTTTTTTCATCCGGATTTTCTGTTGACGAGACGTTCGATGTTATATTCGTACCGGAAGGATCGGAAGCTTGTTTCATTTCACAGGAAAACATAAATAGTACCGATAACACAAGAAGAATACTAATAATATTTTTTTTCATTTCCTATGTTATTCCTTTCATAATCAGTGTAAACAGATAAGAATTTTTATACGGTACCATATGCGTCGTAGTTATGCACAAGATACCGTAAGTTTTTAAGACAACACCGCACAATTACCGGCTAACGCCTTTATTGCACATTTGCTTGCCTCTATTCCGTCAACCTTCACAAATTTTGTCGGCAGAGGGTCACTCTTGCCTCCTCAGTTGGTATTGTCTGACGAAAAATCCGGCGGCGCAGCTGCACAACAAGCATTGTGCG
>USPP01000218.1 GCA_900556615.1 uncultured Eubacteriales bacterium | reverse complement strand
GCCGATTCACGAATTCAGCCCTGAAAAGTGGGATTGGATTCTGTCTATTGATCTTGACGGGGTGTTCAAGGTGAGCCGCGCCATAGCGCCCTATATGATCAAGAGAGGAGGCGGCTCCATCATCAATATTTCGAGTGTTGTGGGGCAGATTCCTTTCAGAAATCAGTGCGCGTTTGCCGCTGCAAAAGCCGGTGTAATCAACCTTTCCAAAGCAATGGCTCTTGAGCTTGCGCCTGATAACATCCGCGTCAATGCCATCTGCCCCGGCTCCATCATGTTTGAGGGAACAAAAGCCTTGTTTTATGCCGATAAAGACCGCGCGGAAAAGATGCTTTCCCATATTCCCCAGCACAGGCCCGGAAAGCCGGAGGACATTGCCTATGCCGCCCTTTATGTGTCGTCGGATGAAGCTTCCTATATGACGGGAAGTGTTCTTACCGTTGACGGTGGCTGGACCTGTGGCTTTGCGCGTGATTTCTGATGCCAATTAAGTTTGAAAAGAGGTTTTACATATGACAGATACCGCAGTGAGAATCCATTCTTATCAGGTTCCGGAGAAAAGGCTTGGCGTATTCTTTATGGGGCAGGCGGGGGTAATTCTCAAGGCTCCCGACAATACGCTGCTGGCAGTCGATCTATACCTTTCCGATTGCTGTGAAAGATATTTCGGCTTTAAGCGTCTTATGCCGAAGCTTGTCGGAGTTGACGATCTTCGTCTCGACTATGTTTGTGCTACTCACGCTCATTTTGATCATTTTGATCCCGATTCGATTCCTCAGCTGCTTGCGCGAGGCTTTATGCCGCCTCCGACTGCAAGGCGGAATGTGAAAGACTCGGAATTGGCGGAATGACCGAGATGGTATGCGGAAGCACATATGCCGCCGGATGCTTTGAGATAACCGCCGTCGAGTGTGATCACGGAGCCGATACGCCTTATGCCGTCGGTCTTTATATAAAATGCGGCAGTAAGAGCGTTTATATAGCGGGCGATACCTGCTTCCGCCCCGATATTGCCGAAAAAATGAGAGAATATCCGATCAATCTTATGTTTGCTCCTATTAACGGCGCTTTCGGCAATCTGAATGAAGAAAAGGGAGCGGAGTTTTTCCATATTGTGAGTCCCGATCTTTGCGTTCCCTGCCATTATTGGAATTTTGCGGAACACGGCGGCGATCCGGGAAAGTTTGCCGGAATTATGAAGGAAAAATATCCCTCGCTTCCTTATAAGCTCATGAGTCCCGGCGAATATATCCTTATCTGAACGAAAGGGCAACTCTAAAAAATCACTGCCCAAAACCGGCTGGAGCGGTTTTCTGTCATTCGTCACCAAAATCCTTGACAGATGGGATTCTCTGTCTGCGGAATTTTGGTTTAGACTGACGAAAAAATCTCTTTGCCGTCTATGAACATTGAATTTTTAGAGATACCCTAAAAATTATATATTAAAGAGGTGCAAAAAAATGATAGCTAATTTAAACAAGTATATTGATCACACGATTCTCAAGCCGTTTGCCACGGCGGAGGATGTAAAGAAGCTTTGTGCAGATGCCGCAAAATACGACTTTGCCAGCGTATGTATCAATCCTTGCTATGTCGCTCTTGCCCGCAAGGAGCTTGAGGGAACAGACGTAAATATCTGTACCGTGATAGGCTTCCCTCTCGGAGCCAATACGACCGAGATCAAGGCGGCGGAGACCGAGCGCGCATACTATGACGGATGTGATGAGTTTGATATGGTGATTAATGTCGGTCAGCTCAAGAGCAAAAATTATGCTTATGTAAAGCGCGACATTGAGGCGGTTGTTGCCGCTGCAAGAGGCAAGCTTGTCAAGGTTATTATCGAAACCTTTTATTTAACTCCTGAGGAGGTGGCAATAGCTTCCCGGATTTCCTCCGACGCCGGAGCAAAATTTGTTAAAACCTGCACCGGCTTTAACGACGGCATAGCGACGGTAGAGAATGTCAAGATTATGAAGGCTAATATCGCAGAGGGCGTGAAGGTAAAGGCTTCCTCCGGCATACGCAACTATGAGCAGGCAAAGGCTCTTATTGATGCCGGTGCAGAACGTCTCGGAACCTCTGCCGGCGCTAAGATACTTGAGGATGCAATGAAGTGATTGCCTACGGTAAGTATAAGGATATTTTCTCTCTTGTACTTGATACAGGGAGGCTGCGTGCCGCAGTGCTTCCTGAAAACGGAGGAAAGCTTGCTTCACTTGTTGACAAAGAATCCGGTACGGAGCTTTTAGCACAGGCTGCAGGGAAAGCTTATCTTCCGATCGGTCTTGATTCCTCATATGTGAAAGGTGAATGCAGCGCCTTTGACGATATGTTTCCTACGATCGATCCGCAGGAGGGCGGATATCCCGATCACGGCGAGGTGTGCCGCGTAAGACACGAGTGGAATGTTGAAAAGGATTCCGTAAAACTCTGCTATCGCTCGGTTCTGCTGCCGTATCGTTATGAAAAGTCTTTCTCGGCGCTTTCGGACGGTTCCCTTGCTGTCGATTACTGTATAACAAATCTCTCGGATTCCTCTTTACCCTGTATTTGGGCAGGGCATATTATGCTTGCTGCCGTAGAGGGGGGAGAGGTGCTTGTTCCTTATGATGAGGAGGCTCCGATAGAAGTTTGTTTCTGCGATAACGGAAAACTGATTCCCGGTCAGCAAATGGGGTTTCTGAAAGAATATGCGGTACAGGATCGCTTTTCTCCTGATGGAGCGGCGTATAAATTCTATTTTACAAAGGCTTCGCTGGAGGGACGACTTACCTATAGAAGATATCGCGACGGGCTCGACGTAATCATTCGATACGATGCCGATAAGCTTCCGTATGTGGGGCTGTGGATGAACAACGGAACCTTCAAGGGGATGTATAACGCCGCTGTTGAAATGTGTACCGCGCCCTTTGACGCTCCTGTCAAAGCGGAGAAAAAAGGGTACTGCTGTTCTTTGCCCCCGAAAGGAGTCTTATCCTTCAGACTTATTTTTTCAACTGAAAAAATGAAAGTGTAATTTCTTCTTAAAGTCAAGGCAATACCGCCGGGTGTGCGGCTAACGCCTTTGCTGCGCATAGCCTGCTTCTATTATCTTACTTCAGAAATTTCGTCGGCAGAGGAGCCGCTCTTGTCTCCTCAATTGGTATCGTCCGACGAAAAATCCGGCGGCGCTCCTGCCAGCAATCATAATGCGGTATTGCCTTAAATAAAATTTCAAATGTAATAAGAAAGGATAACTGCTATGTCAAAAACCTGTAAAATCGTGGTTGTGGGAAGCTTTATTTCAGACATAACCGGCTTTGCGCCCCGATTCCCTGTTGATGGAGAGACAGTTCTTGGATCTGCCGTTAAATTCGGCCCCGGCGGAAAGGGCTCCAATCAGGCGACCGCCGCCTCTCGTTCGGGAGGAGAGGTTGTTATGATTACGAAGATCGGAACCGATATGCTCGGCGGTATCGCTCATGAGCATTATATGCATGAGGGTATGACTGAAAAATATGTCATGGTAACCGATCAGGCAGATACGGGATCGGCATTTATTGAGGTCAACGAGGAGACGGGAGAAAATCGCATTATCGTTGTCAAAGGTGCGAACGAACTGATAACCTCCGAAGAAATATACGCTGCGGAGGAGGAAATTGCTTCCGCCGATGCGGTGCTTACTCAGCTTGAGTCGAGTCTTGAAAGTGTAGTGGCGCTCAAAGCGCTTGCCCAAAAACATAACAAGCCCATTGTTCTCAATCCTGCTCCGATGCAGGAGGTGCCAGAAGGCCTTTTTGAAGGGGTGGATTATTTTACTCCCAATGAGACGGAAGCGGAATTTTTCAGTGGTGTGAAGGTTACCTCTCCCGAAAGCGCTGAGAAAGCGGCGGAGAAGCTTCTTGCGCTCGGGGTGAAAAACGTTGTTATCACGTTGGGCAAAAAGGGCGTATTCTGGACGGACGGAAAAGAGAAGGCTTTGGTCCCGACGACCGATCTGAAGCC
>USPP01000217.1 GCA_900556615.1 uncultured Eubacteriales bacterium | reverse complement strand
TATAAAGTGTGTTCAGAAAACGGAAAGAGGATTTTGTAACGAGGGTGCGCCCATCAATCCCCATTCCACCGATGGATTCGGTTATCCACATAGGATCTCCCGCAAAAAGCTCGTTGTATTCAGGCGTTCTCAGGTGCCGCGCCATTCTGAGCTTGATAACAAAATCGTCAATGATTTCCTGGGCTTCGCTTTCGGTAATCGTACCGTTGTTCAGATCGCGGGTAAAATATATATCAAGAAAAGTGCTTGTACGACCAAGACTCATCGCCGCTCCGTTTTGTTCTTTTATAGCGGCAAGATAAGCGAAGTAGAGCCATTGAACGGCTTCTTTGGAATTGCAGGCGGGTTCGGAAATGTCATAACCATACATTTGCGCCATTTCTTTTGTTTTTGAAAGGAAAGCGATTTGTTGATAGAGTTCTTCCAGGAGCCGGATTTTGTCGGCATCGAGCAGTTCATTGGAGATTCGTTCTTTATCCGATTTTTTTTGCTCAATCAGGTAATTTATACCGTAAAGAGCGACTCTGCGATAGTCGCCGATGATTCTTCCTCTGCCATAAGCGTCGGGCAGTCCCGTGATGATTCCGCAGTGTCTTGCGGCGCGAATGTCATCATTATAAACGCGAAAAACACCGTCGTTGTGTGTTGTTCTGTAAGTAAACTCTTTTTCTACTTCCTCCGAAAGCGTATAGCCATATGCTTCACAGGCTCTCCTTGTCATTTTTATTCCTCCAAAGGGATTTACTCCCCTTTTAAGAGGTTTGTCTGTTTGCAGTCCTACGATGATTTCATTATCTTTATCAAGATATCCGGGCTTATAATTTGTTACCGATGTTACCGTGTGGGTATCGATTTCAAGTACGCCATTTCTTTCTTGTTCAAGCCTAAGCAGTAAATTTAATTTTTCCATCAGGGCAGCCGTTCTTTGAGTGGCGGGAGGAAGAAAACGCTCATCCCCTGAATAAGGAGTATAATTTGTCTGTATAAAATTCTGCAAATTTATCTCGTTTTGCCATGCGCCGGGGATAAAACCGTTCCACGCAGCAGTATTCATTTTCGTTCCCTCGCAATTCAAATATATTTCGTCATATACCGACATATATATTATAATATATTTTACATGTAAGGTCAATGTCAATTCATACTGTTTTCACGTAAAATGAAATAGAATATTAGGTTGATTATGACCTCAAAATAAAAATTACTGCGGAGGTGCAAAAGTATGCTTTCAGAATTAATTTTGAGCGGAGCTGTTCATTCTGTAAATCGAAGTTAAAGTTTTAAGGTAACACCGTATAATTCACTGCTTGCGCCTTGACAGCATATCTGCTTGTCCATTTTCTGTTACACTTCACAAATTTTGTCGGCTGAGGGAACCGTTCTTGTTTCCTCAATTGGTATCGTTGATAAAAAATATGCCTGCGCATTTGTACCGTCAGAACCCAGCGGCATTGCCTTAAAATAAAAATGCAATAACAGAGTTCGGTCTGAACTCTGTATAAAAGGGCGGCAATTTCCGCTGCTTAAGCCGGAAAGAAAAAACAATCACGAATTTTCCTCGACGGATTAGTGAAAAATAAAAAGATAAAAAATCTCCCCGAACTTAGTCCGGAGAGATTTTTGTCCTTACACTACAATTTAAATGCCGATTGATGTGAAAACGATTTAGGTGCCGCTTACTTACGAGTGAGTACACCTATCCCTTTGCGATGACAAGAAGGAAAAGTATCTGCTATCTTTCGGATTTTTTGCTTCATACGCGCAAACAAATCTATGTAAAAATTCAAGTAAGAATTCTGTTCTATTGTAATATTGCGGAATAACTATATTATGCCTAAATTCAAATTGATAGGTGTCGCATTATACGATTTATCAGCCCAACCTTTATCCCTTTGGCCATTTTCGTCATATAATTCTGCTTCTTCAATCCACACAAATACAACCATTTCTTTTGTTTCATTTTCTTCAAATGAAATCTCTAAATTATCAAATATTTCGTTTTTAGACTTAAAGTGCAAAAGCGTATCGGGGTCATTATCTTTATGATATATGCCTTCTTTTTCATCGTAATATTTATAAACTTTAAGTTCGCTGTCAATCAAAATTGCAACTCTTACATAGTCTATAACATACTTGTTCGGTTGAGTTAAATACATTGAGAGTGTGTAGTTATCTTCGGTGGTGCTGTTTAGATTGATTTTGTAAATTTTAGCGTTTGATTGGGATTTTTCGCTACCGCTAAAATCAATATTTGCATAGTTCTCTGTAGGTTGCCTGTTAAAGTCAGAATCCTCAAAATTCTTTGAAGTTGTTTTTTCTTCTCCGTCTAATATACGGATACTTTTGTTAGAAGAAACTACATTTAACGATGTATTATAACTTTTATCACAACCAGCAAAACACAATAGTAGGAATATCATACTTAAGATTAAAGCTAATAATTTTTTCATAACAATTTACTCCTTCTTCCGTTTAATTTTGATATCTCAGCTTAATTCTGTTTGTTCTCCTTGGTGGTGTTGATGGCAGAGATAAGCATTTTTTTATCTTGAGGCAATCTGCAAGCAACGATTTTCCCATATCCTTGGTAATATAATCGGACATTTGAAGTAGCTTCATTCAATACTCCGTTTCGGAGGTTACTTTGAGGGCGATATGCAGTTTCGCAATAAAGTCCGCTTTGTCCGTAATTTGCCTCGTTGATATTGGATTCAATCAAGTACCACTACGAACAAATTTGCTTTGAAATAATCGTTTCCTTCTTGGTTCTAATCAAATATTGATGAAGTTTTACAATGCGTGATGAGAAAATAATGAATTTATCAATCAAAGCATTTTTTCATATTGCACCTCCGACTTTATGTTACCTTCATTATAGCATGCAAAAGTATGGGTGTCAATCAATTATTCATTATTCATCAGCGAGCTTGCGAGCGACTTCATATTTGACGAAGTCAAATGCTTTATTATTCATTCGAAAAGGCCATCTTAATGAATAATGAATAAATACAAACGAAAAGCCACCAACTTGCGTTGATGGCTCTTCGTTTGGCTGGGATGGCGCGACTCGAACGCGCGACTGCAAGAGTCAAAGTCTTGTGCCTTAACCGACTTGGCGACATCCCAAAAACTGATTAGCATTATATCATAAATTTTGTCTTATGTCAATATTTTTTGAAAAAGTAATGGCAAGTTAAGAAGTATTTTATTGACATACGAAAATTATAATGCTAAAATTATAAAAAATGACTCGATTAAGGAGAAAAAACTATGCACTACAAAATTGAGGGCACTCCGCTTCCGGTTGTTATATGTGAGCTTGAAGCGGGAGAACAAATGATAACCGAACGCGGAAGTATGAGCTGGATGAGTCCTAATATGAAAATGGAAACGACAAGTAACGGCGGAATCGGAAAAGCGTTTGGCCGTATGTTTTCTGGAGAGGCATTTTTTCAGAATCGCTATACGGCTGTCGGTGCTCCCGGTATGATTGCTTTTGCCTCTACTTTTCCCGGTTCAATCGTTGCCGTAGAAATAAATCCGGAAAGTCCGCTTGTGGTTCAGAAACGCTCATTTCTTGCTTCTACCCCGGGGGTTGAGCTTTCGGTTTTCTTTCAGAAAAAAGCAGGTGTCGGTTTTTTCGGAGGAGAAGGATTTATCATGCAGAAGCTTTCAGGAAGGGGAATCGCATTTCTGGAAATAGACGGTTATGCGGTTGAATATGATCTTGCTCCGGGAGCGAGGCTCGTTGTAGATACCGGTTATCTCGCCTCCATGGATGCGACCTGCTCGGTAGAGGTGCAGACCGTACCGGGGGTGAAAAATATGCTGTTTGGCGGCGAGGGAATTTTTAATACCGTAATAATCGGTCCAGGAAAAGTCAGACTTCAGACGATGCCTATAAATAGTGTTGCGGCCTCTATAGGTCCTTTTATCGCTTCCGGAAAATAAAATTACCGGTTTTTAGTGTATCGAAAAATTAAAAAAAC
>USPP01000216.1 GCA_900556615.1 uncultured Eubacteriales bacterium | reverse complement strand
GTCTGTTTTTGTGTTCCGCTGCCCTCCGTATCGCCCTTATCCTTTGTACATGAAACAAAGCCGATCGAAAGAATCAAAGCGAGAATCACTGCCACAATCTTTTTCATAACATATTCCTCCATATTTTTTATTTATTTCAAGCTGCCGCAAACTGTTCTGTCCGCGGCACGCCTGTTATCCTGTCCGTCAAACAGCAGAAATTATTTCGAATTTCTCTCTGCCTTAACCTTTTCTATCATTTGAATAATAAACTCAGGTGTATAGGTATTCTTTCCCTCCACATCCTCCGTAACATTCTTCCTGTCCGTCTTGGTCATTTCTTTTACTTCCGGATCAGAAAGCATTTCGTCGATCTTTTGCTTGAAGAACTTCATTTCTTTTATCTGAGTCTCCGTCGCAAAACCGTTGCATTCAAAGTCCTGCCAGAGTATGCCGGGAACACCTCCCTCTTCATAGGTCGCCTTCCACCACGGGAACACCGCCGTCAACTGTTGTACATATGCACCCTTTGCCACATCATCGGTAAGATTATAATATCCGGTATAATCCTCTCCGTATTTGTCGTTAAGGGCAATATCACGCATATCATGGAACTGCGGAAGAAGCATGGATATGATTCCGTTATCGGTAGCCTGCCGCGTCAACCATCTGACCTCGCTGGGAGTCACGGCTAACCTTGTATAATCGCAATGCGCCGTAACAGCGTCGGAGGGCGCTACGATTTCCGCAACGACCGCCCCCTTCAGCTGCGAATACATAATCTGACGGTAATGCATATTTGTGGTTTCAGGATCGATTCCGGGAACAACAAACTGACTTCCTTCGGTTCTCATCTGAACCGCAGCTCCTTCGTCCTCTTTGCTCATTTCGCTGATAAACAGCTCGTAGCTGTCAATTCTCAACTCCGTACGGAAAAGGTCAAAATCAATCAGAGCCGGAGACCATTCGTAGAACGGGGTACTTTTATTGGTATAATAAACCCATTTGCCAAATGCCGTATCATCATACGGCTGATCCTTTTCGGGATCAATTTCAAGGAACATCTCATAATTGCTTCCCCAGGCTTTATTAATCGCATCAATAGTCCCGTATTTTTCCTTCAACCATTCGCGGAAAGCCTTTTTAGAAGCATCTCCGATACCGTACCGGCACTGATGCTCATATCTCATAAGTCCCCTGGTATCTTCTATCGTGTATACGTTGCGCCCCGTAGCATCGCTCCAATAGAGATCTCCCCAGCGAGAACGCACGTAAAGGGATACAATCGAGTTGGCAATCGCCACATTCTCATCGGAATAATCCGCTTCAGCGTAACTGGAGCCGGGTAAAAATGAATAGTTCTTTCGGGTAATCCAATTCGCGGCGCTTGCCACAGTATTTCGTCCGTAAGGATAGGATGCCCATCCGAGAGATTTAAGGCCAAGCTCACGACAAACATCCAAAGCATATTTCAGGGAATCTCCCGGCAGATTGACCGAGGTACCGAGACTGCCCTGAGAGGTGGAAGTGATCTGATTGGTTACCGAATCGAACAGCCACGTAAAGCCCTGCCAGCTTGTAACATTAGCGCCGCATTCCTGCATGGTAAGCAAATCATTTATAATCGTTTCCTCTGGATAAGGTGAAATATGCGCATTGGCACGGAGATCCGGCATGGATTGAATACAGATAACCGGCTCTTCATACCCCTCGTCATTGATGATCACATTTATGTTATCAGGATCATACTCTATAAAAAGGGAGTCGGTTTCAACCGTCACCGGAATCTTAACGGAAATTATTTTCTGAGGATTTGAATGAACCACCTTTATAACCACCTGATCGGTCCACGGAGCGCACTGGAGATAAAGACGACCTTCGGTTACTTCATCCTCAAGTCCGTCCCGATGCTGCTCAAAGGTAGTCATAAACTCTTCAAAATAATGAAGCCATGTCTGTTTTGAAGTATTTGTCGCCGCGTCTCTTGACAAGGTTACCACATCATTCGCTTTTGTACTCTTTTTTTCATCGGCAACACTGAAGGTATATTCCGCGACATTCATGGTTCTCCCGTGATACATATTTACATCGGGATTATAATCAAGCTCAGAGCGGTAAAGCGCTGTAAGCACCACCTTATATTCACCGGGGAGAAGACCGAGATTCATGGCGGTTTTTCCGTAATCCTCCGAAGAAAAATCAATAAGGAAATTCAACCAAAATTCACGGCTCTCGCCCGGATAAACATAGGTAAGCTCCCTTGTATATTGGTTGAAGGGTTTTCCTACATATGACCAGCCGCCGTTCGAATCCTTTTTATAAAGCTGCGAAAAGATATTAAAATTCCCCTGTCCCTCGCAGTCAAGTATAGTATTTCCTGTGTTCGTATACTTGAACTTCAGCCATACCAGATCGCCTGCTTCCACAGTGCCGGAGGAATTAAGCTCCGTTGTCGTATAATCAGGATAAAATGCCGCGGGAGTATCGTTGTTCTTCCTCTGCATATTATTTCTGACGCCCTCTTGAACCGTTCCGGTCACATAGCCGAGATATTCATATGAAATATCAAGACTCCCGGGAATCGTTAGATCATAGCAGGTTCCGTCATATCTTCCCGCCTCCTCATAAGCTACCGCCTCAATCGTCACGGGGGATTTAACCGATCCGGATTTGGTAATTTTATAATCGATCGGAATCATGTCATATGCAGTGAACTCGGTCGGAAGCTGTATCTCAACTTCCATATTATCCAGAATCAGCTTTGCCGTTTTTTTCTTAGCGTCATCATATTTGCCCAGCGTTCCGGCGCTTTCGGCTTCCTTTGAAAGCATGTTGTATATGAGTCCGCCGTCTTCATGAATCCGATACTTTGCGCTCTCGCCCGATACCTGCGTATAATTTGTTAGGTCGAGCGATTCCGGTTTATTCAGAACTTTATCCATATTGCTTCCTCCGTTATTCTTTTTGTCGTCATTGTTCCCGCAGCAGACCAAAAATACCGACACAGAAGCTACTGCCACCGCGAAAAATACCGCCGTCAGCCGCTTCAGAATTTTTTCTCTGCCTGTTTTCATTTTTCCTCCGTTCTTCCACATGGACATTTACGCATTTTGTTGCATTTTCATAACTTACAGACCTTGTTATCTGCATTTACAATCTATTTTAAACGCTTAATTACTTAAGCGTTTAAGTATTTTGCACATTAATTATACCATATTTTCAGGCTTTTTTCAAGTAAGTAATGCATAATGTATCTTATATTCCAAAATAAAATTTAAATATTCGTATAATTACACAAAATTATAAGCTAATAATTGTGAAGTATGTCTTACGCAAAAGAAAAACGTCCTCGAAAATAATAAAAAATTGTACTTCATTGTTTCTCCATGGCATATTCATCGGCACGGCATAGGTGGAAAATTTGACGTCAAGATCGGTATTAAAGTTATCCACGGCTTTAATAAGGCCTATACATCCTACCTGAAATAAATCATCAAGATTTTCCTTTCGATTTGTAAAACGTTGTATAATGCTGAGAACAAGTCTCAGATTACCATCGATAAGACGATTTCTTGCGTCAGCGTCTCCTTCCTTTGTTTTCAAAAGCAGTTCCTTTTTCTCTTCGTCGGTAAGCGTTTTTAATTTTGAGGTGTTTACACCGCATATTTCTACCTTATTATAATGCATATCGGTTTTCCTTTCGCGGCATTTTTTTCGTGTTCTGTAAAAAAGTATTGCCGAAAAGGCAATCATTTTATGCAGAAAGCGCCGCTTTTGCAGGCTTGGTAATGTTTTACTGACCAATAAAAAATATCGAAAAAAACTATTGACAAATACATTTAAGTATGCTATAATTTTATAGCATTTTCCGAAAGGAAAGATATGTTTGTGGCGGAATAGCTCAGCTGGCTAGAGCAATCGGTTCATACCCGATAGGTCGTGGGTTCAAGTCCAACTTCCGCTACCAACGGCCCGGTGGTCAAGCGGCTAAGACACCGCCCTTTCACGGCGGTAACACGGGT
>USPP01000215.1 GCA_900556615.1 uncultured Eubacteriales bacterium | reverse complement strand
GAGCCGTTTTCAGACGGAGCATAGGATTCACTGTCGGTCTCCTTAGCTGATGTGTCCGGTGAAGCAGAACTGTCTGCTTCGCTGCTTTCTGTTGTTTGGGGCGTATCTACAGAGCTTGTCTCCCCGGAGCTTGTTCCCTCAGGGCTTGTTTCCTCGGAACTTGTATCCTGTGTATCGTTATCGGTGACCTCGTTATTTGCTGAAGAGAACTTAACATATAAGCTTCCGGTCTCGTCCGGGCGGATCATTCTTCCGTCGGGAGTCGTGAAGGCGCCCGCGTCAAGCAGACCTTTGAATTCAATTCCGGAAATGTCTTCGAATATTCCATAGTTCTGAATTGCCCCTACCGTGACAACCATTCGGGTAGCGTAAATATAATCGTTATCGGAGTCAACGCAGAGATAACTTTCCTCGCCCTCTCCGATTTTATTTCCATCCTTATCTATACAGCCGTAGTACATATATTCGCCGTTCCATTCGAGGTTTGCCCAAGCGCGATTTCCGTTGGGATAAGCTTCGACAGGTATGATATAACCGAGGTTCTTACAGTTAACGGGCTCAGAGAATAGAATTTCTATAAGTTGAGTGTTGGCATCGAGTACATTTATTCCCGTGATCGTTGGATCTGCTTTTTCTTCTGAATATCCAATAATGGGGAAGACAGAAAATACAAGCAGCAGTGAAACGGTCAAGATAAATAATTTTTTCATGATTTTTCCTTTCTTAATTCTTAATAAACGGAATTTAAACGGATGATAATTCTGTTAAGGCAATACTGCCGGGTGCACAGCTAACGCTTTATTGAGCATTTGCTTGTATTTTTTTTCGTCATATTTCAAAAATTTCGTCGGCAGAGGAGTCGCTCTTGCCTCTTCAATGGGTATTGTCTGACGAAAAATCCGGCGGCGCAGCTGCACAACAATCATTGTGCGGTATTGCCTTAAAACGCGATAATACCATTTACCTCCTGTTTCCTGTCATAGCGCATCTTTTTCTGTGTCTTGTTTTGTTTTCCGTAATCCATTATATTTTTCTGCAGTAAATTATCAAAAATATTTGACAAATACATTGGATAGTAGTAAAATAAAATATAAATGTGTTTTTATCCTCAAAAAAGGTCTCGGAGGTTTCAATGTGTTAAAATTCAAAAAAGCTGCGGCAGATGCCATTTACACCGTAATAGAAAAAAATGTTCAGAATGCGGCGCTTTCACCTGCGGAATTGTCTGCAATGCTGGAATATCCCCCCGATAAATCGATGGGCGATCTTGCCTTTCCCTGTTTTAAACTGAGCAAAATAATGCGAAAAGCTCCTCCCGTTATCGCCGCCTTCATACAAAGCGAGATCGGTGAGCTTCACGGCTTTTCAAGGATCGCCGTTGCTGGCGGATACGTCAATTTCTATATCGATGAGGCGGCTCTCACCTCTGAAATCCTCGAAACGATTATTTCGGAGGGTGACGATTACGGAAGAAGCCATTCGGGCGACGGAAAAACGCTTGTAATAGATTACTCCTCCCCTAATGTTGCAAAGCCCTTTCATATCGGACATCTCGGAACAACCGTCATTGGACATTCGCTGAAATCTCTCTATGCTTTCTCAGGCTGGAACTGCATCGGCATCAATCATCTCGGAGACTGGGGCACTCAATTCGGAAAGCTGATCGTTGCCTACCGCAAATGGGGCAGCGAGCAAGCGATTACTGACAGAGGAATCGATGAGCTTGTCGCTCTTTATGTCCGATTTCATAAGGAGGCGGAGGAGGATCCCTCGCTCAACGACCTCGCAAGAACGGAATTCACGAAGCTTGAGCATCACGACGAGGATAATATTAAGCTTTGGAAATGGTTTATCACGATCAGTATTGAAGAATATGAAAAGACCTACAACCAGCTGGGAATCAAATTTGACTATTACACCGGAGAGAGCTTCTATACCGATTTAATGCCGGCACAGGTTCAGCGCTTAAGAGATAAGCATCTTCTTAAAATCGACGACGGAGCTTCTATTGTCGATCTCTCGGAATACAATATGCCCCCCTGCCTGATTCTCAAGCGCGACGGTTCCACGCTTTATCCTACCCGGGATATCGCCGCGGCGGTATACCGTAAGGAAACCTATCATTTTGACAGATGTATCTATGTTACCTCCAATCAGCAAATCCTTCATTTTCGTCAGTGGTTCAAGGTACTTGAGCTTATGGGTTATGATTGGTATGATCAGCTGGTTCATATTCCCTACGGAACGGTAAGCATTAACGGAGCGAAGCTTGCAACCCGGACGGGAAACGTTCTGTTATTGAAGGATCTTTTCAAAATGGCGATTGAAAAGGTCGGAAATATCATCAACGAAAAAAATCCTAATTTGGAAAATAAGGCTCAGGTTGCCGAAGCGGTAGGCGTCGGTGCGGTTGTCTTTTATTATCTGTCCAACAGCCGTATCAAGGACAGCGACTTTAATCTTGAGGACGCTCTGTCCTTTGAAGGAAATACCGGTCCTTATGCTCAGTATACTTATGCGCGCTGCTGCAGTATCATTGAGAAGGCAGGCGGAGTCCCTCCGGCAGACTCTGCGGCGGGATATATTCCCGGTGAGGCTGAATCAGACCTTGTAAAAACGCTTTCCCTTTTCCCAGAGAAGATATCCGACGCGATTCGTGACAGCGAGCCTATGGTCATTACCCGTTACATTCTCGATATCTGCTCCGGATTTAACCGTTTCTATCACGATTGTCAGATACTTTCCGCACCGGAGCCTGCGGCAAAGGCTTTCAGGATCCGTCTTACTGATGCGGCAAAAATAACCCTCGGAAACGCTTTTGAATTGATTTGTTTGAAAAAAACACCGAAAATTTAAACGAAAGCTTCCCACCATCTTCTTAAGATAACTCGCCGGGTTCATGGCTTGCGCCTTGATAAAATATCTGCTTTTCCCTTGCCCGTCACACTCCACAAATTTCATCGGCAGAAAGTCGCGCACTTGCCTTCTCAATTGGTATCGTTTGATGAAAATAGGACTGCGCATATCTGCCTCCGAATGGCGCGGTATTACCTTAAATCAACTTTCCTAAATAAGTTAGAATCCTGGAAGCTATATAAAAAATACCTGTAACCAAACGACGATAAAAGCTATTCGTTCACTGCTTACAACAAGTGTAAATAATAAATTAAACAATTACCTCCCCGACAAGAAAGGATTATACAAAATGTCAGGACACAGCAAATGGAAAAATATAATGCATAAAAAAGAAAAGACCGATGCACAAAGAGCTTCGGTTTTCACCAAAATCGGCAAAGAAATCGCGATTGCCGTTAAGGAAGGCGGAGCGGATCCCAATTCCAATTCGCGTCTCCGCGACCTTATCGCAAAGGCAAAGGACAACAATGTTCCGAATGATAATATAGATCGTGCCATAAAAAAAGCCTCTGCTGCCGATGCGGCAATATATGAAGAAATCAACTATGAAGGCTATGGTCCGTCAGGCGTTGCTGTAATTGTCGAAACCGCTACGGATAACCGCAACCGCACTGCTGCCGAGGTTCGTCATTTCTTTGATAAATACGGCGGAAATTTAGGACAGACCGGATGCGTAAGCTATCTTTTTACCGAAAAAGGTGTTATTGTAATTGAAAATGATGGAAAAATTGATGAAGAAAAGCTGATGGAAGAAGCGCTGGAAGCAGGCGCCGAAGATTTTTCCTTCGAAGATGAGGCATTTGAAATCTACACGGAATCGTCGGATCTCGGTGCTATCCGTGAGGAGCTTGAGGCAAAAGGCTATAAAGTTGTTTCCGCTGACAGGGATAAAATCCCCTCGAATTACATCACCCTTGAAAACGAGGATGATATTAAAAACATGAATCTGCTCCTTGAAAAATTAGAGGAAAATGATGACGTTCAGAATGTTTTCCATAATTGGGAGAACTGTGACTGAATACTTCGGTTCTGAATCCGGAGCCCCGCATTTCTTCCCCATGGGGCGTTGCCCCATACCCCATTTAAGCCCT
>USPP01000214.1 GCA_900556615.1 uncultured Eubacteriales bacterium | reverse complement strand
AAAAAGCCTCCTGAATGGGGTTTGGGGCAACGCCCCATAGAAAGAAGCACGGGGCGGCGCCCCGTATTGTTAAGACCACTCAGCCCTTTACCGTGTTTCGGAGCGTTCCGATTCCTTCGATCGTGACCTCGGTAATATCTCCGTCAGCGAGCCATTTTTTCTTGTCGTCCGGCATTCCGAGAATAACGCCGGAGGGAGTTCCGGTGAATATGATATCGCCTGCATCAAGCGTCATGATCTCTGAGATATAATGTATGATTTCCGCACAGTCGAAAATCATACATTTTGTATCGGAGCTTTGGCGAAGCTCTCCGTTAAGCCTCAATTCGATAGAAAGAGAGGAGGGATTCAAGCTGTCGGCGGTTACGATGACAGGACCTGTCGGTGCAAAGCCGTCCAGGGTTTTTCCGGCAAGCCACTGTGTAGAGGCAAATTGCAGATCACGGGCTGAAAAATCATTTCCGCAGGTATATCCGAAGACATGGGAAAGGGCTTTTTCGTACGGAATGTTTTTTCCGCCTTTTCCGATGATGATGACAAGCTCCGCTTCATAGTCCACCTTTTGAGATATTCGGGGGAGATACACCGGATGATTGTGTGCGTTGTGAGTATTCGGGTATTTGCTGAACAGTACGGGAGTCGTGGGATATTTTTCACTGCATTCATTGACATGTGCTTTGTAGTTGACGCCGATGCAGATCAATTTTCCTTTCTGCGGAGCGGCAGGGGCATATTCAACATCTGTTTCCTTGTACGACGGAGCGGATAGGTAATCGATATTTGCTGTTTTCGCAATCAGTTCCTCTCCCGAGGAAAGAAGCTCTTCAAGGGAATGAGGCATATCAGGACTGTTTTGCTGCGTTAAATCGTATAAAAATCCGTTTTCATATACGCAGAGGTGAATATTGCCGTTTTTTTTGATTTGAGCGAATTTCATTTCAATATTATATCTCCTGTAAGATTTTTTGTGAACGGATCGGAACTCCTCAATAGGCGTCTTTGTTTTGTATGATGGAAAATGCAAGCATATGCGCAGCAAAGGCGTTGGCCGTAAAACCGGCGGTGTTGCCTAAAGAATAACGGAAAAGCTTCTGCCGATTTATGGTGTGAAGAATGCTTGAATTTCCTTATATTATACTATTGTAAAGCTTGTCCGATGTTCTTTATGGATTTTCTGACAATAAGCTGAGGCTGTATGATATGTCTGACATTATGGTCATCAGGCATTTCAAGCTTGCTGAAAAGCGATTGGATAATGCAGTCAGCCATTTGTTCTTTCGGACAGTCAACAGAAGTAAGCTCAAAAGGGAAAATTATATGCGATAACAGATTGTCTATGCCGCCTATTGAAATATCATCCGGTATTTTAAGACCGTTTTGCTCCAAAATGCTTGCGATATGCCAGCAGAACATATCACAAAATCCGAATATTGATGTACAGTTCAGTTTGCCGGAGACAATTTCTATCGATGCAGCAGTAAGGTCGTCCAGATTCCGGCATATTTTGACAAGCGAGGCGTCTTTTTCAATCTTATTTGCGGAGAGCGCGGAATAATATCCTTCAAGGCGCTCTGCCGATGAGGATACATGCGTTGACGCTCCGATATAAGCGATGCGCCGATGTCCCATTTTTATCATATGGTCAGTGAGAAGATAGCCGCCTTGGAAATCATCCATTACTACGCTTTCGTAAAAACGGTCGGAAAAATGCCGTCCCATCAGTACAAAGGGCACGCCGTACCGCTTCATTAGTTCCAGTGCGTCACAATTGTGCATAGACGGGCATATGATAACGCCGTCAACATTTTTACTGATAGCTGAGGTAACGCACTGAAGCTCCTGTTCAGGATTTTCACTGGTGTTCATAATAATGAGATCATATCCAAGTCCTCTGAGCTTGTTTTCAAGCAGCTTTACCATTATGGGAAAATACAGACCGGTTATGTCGGGAATAATCGCGGCAATAGCTTTTGTTTTTCCGTTTCGCATAGAGACAGCGGCGGAATTTGGAATATAACCAAGTTTTTTAGCAGTACCCAGGATTAATTTTTTGGTAGATTCCTTTACGTCATCAATTCCGTTCAGTGCATGTGATACCGTATTGACCGAAAAACCGGTATGACGTGCTATGTCGCTTAATGTAACTTTATTTTTTGCCTTGTTTGACATAGTATCACCCTTAATATTTTTGAACTTCCGAACTTCATTCTAACATATTGCGGGCAGTAAGTCAAGTTTTTTCGGAAATACGACGGTATGGCGTATTTGGCTTTTGCGTGTATGAGAAGACTGTTTTGCCTTTTGATATGAGCTTTCTCAAAGACGTCGGTTCACGTTTTTTGCGGGAAAGAAATAGGGGAATTGAGTTTTATTATAACAGAAAGCGGAATAAAATGTGGGGATTTGTATTGATATAGGTATTTAGATTATTCTTTCTCTTCCAAGAGTAACTAAAATTATTATTCATTCCCCATCATAGTCAACCGAAAGAAATAACACCGCTCAAATTCAAGGATATACTATTGGGCGCCTCAAAAAAATCACTGTCCCCGGTCGGCTTAAAATGTTTTTCACCGTTCATCACAAAAAATTGACAGAACTGTACGTTCTCCGCGGACTTTTGTTAAGACCGACGAAAAAACGTTTTGCCGTCTGTGAACATGGAATGTATAGAGGCATCAAAGTATTCAAATTGCGAAAAATATATAGCAATCAGAGCAAAAAACAGATGTATTTAGCTCCTATGATTGTATAAATGTGTTATACTATATTTTATACTTACATGGTATCATTTAATTATATATTTTTGCATATTCATATTACCGTATTACTCATTACAATTAAGGATGGAAGTATCATGAAAAAAACTTATCAGAAACCCGATATCATGTTCGACAATTTTACACTCTCGACTTCAATTGCCGCGTCCTGTAAGAATATCAGCGAAAGCCCCGCGCTTTACAGTTGCGGATATAAAAGTGATGAGGGCTACAATGTATTTTACTCCAGCGGTTGGAGCGGCTGTGAGGACGCATCGCTTTTCCCAGAGCTTACCGGAATTACATATGACTTTTTTGTAAATCTTCGTCAGATTTTTAATTCTCTGTAACATTGCCGCGATAGCCTTTGTCAGGTCGAAAAAGATGTGGTGTCCTTTTCGAGAGAATATTTGTTTGGGCCGACGAAAAATCTCTTTGTCGTATATGAACATGGAATTATTAGGTACTCTATTGAAGTATTCAAATTGGTAAAGATCTGCGCAATCAGAGGAAGGAACGGATGTGTTAGCTCCTCTGATTGTGCAGATGTGCTATACTATATTTTTTGTTTATATGGTATCATTTAATTGTATATTTGTGCTATTTATATTACCGTATCACTCATTACAATTAAGGATGGAAGTACCATGAAAACAACTTATCAGAAACCCGATATTATGTTCGACAATTTTACACTCACGACTTCAATTGCTGCGTCTTGTAGTAGAATCGCCGGAAGCCCTTCACTTAACAGTTGCGGATTTATAGATGGGAACGAGAGTCTCTTTTACTCCGGCATGACCGGCTGCACGCATGTATACGACACTTTTACTCCCACCGCATATGAAACCATGGTAGGTGTCTTGGGAATTTTTAATTCTCTGTAACATTGCCGCGATAGCCCTTTGTCCAGTCGAAAAGGATATGGTGTCCTTTTCGAGAGAAAATACCCCTTTTTCGGAAAAACCTCCGGAACAGGGGGCTTTCTGATGATAAGGGATTGCCGCCGCCTCTGTTTTAATGACCGTTAAGGAGCGTTTATGAAAAAAGCTATGAGCCGGAGCAGGAAAAGAAGGACGGTTTTTGCCGTCGTGTCGGCTGCCGCGGTTGTTTTTGCGTCGGCGGCGCTGATCTATGACGCGCTCCGATACCGACATCATTCCGAAAAGGCGGGGGAAACGGAAACCTCCTCTCCCGGCTTGACGGACGGAACCGACATGAATCTCGGAGACGGGATATTCATAACCGGAATCGGAAGCTATTCCGGCGCTTATA
>USPP01000213.1 GCA_900556615.1 uncultured Eubacteriales bacterium | reverse complement strand
AGATATCCGCTGGAAAGACGCCTGAGTTCCGCTTTAAAATCATTAGCCGTCATATCCCTGCACCTCTATAAAGAGCCGGTTTCTTTCGGTATTCACACCTCTGACTTCAATATTGTAATCAAGAAGTATTGCACCGCTCCCGGAATCAACGGTATTATGTACCGATCGAGTATTGATTGCAAATTCCACAGGAATGATCGGCGTTTCGTAACGACAGTGCTGTCTTTTTTCCTTCATATCAAAACGAGCGGCGGTTGAGATTTCTCCGTCGCGTGTCATAATCAGCGCGCCTCTGTTTTCTGGAGAAAAAATGAGCGTCGTAATACATCCGGCATATCCGATATCGGGATTTTCGGTATATCTGATAACACAATTCCCCTGTTCCTCGGAATATTCTCCCCACGCTGTATATTCAATAACATCACTGCACATATCGTTCAGCTTATCAATTGCATATACATTTCCGTTCTCCGCAGTAAAAAAACCGTTCATTGCGGAAGCACTGTATTTTCCGGCAAGCACAAGGTCAGTTATGGTCGCCTTTATTCTCAATTTCACTTTAACAGACATTTTCGTTCTTTCTTAATAAATTTGTATATTGTTTTAAGACAATACCGCTGAGTGCACGGCAAACGCCTATGCTTCGCATTTGCTTGCATCTTTCCCGTCATACTTCACAAGTTCGTCGGCAGAGGAGCACTCTTGCCTCCTCAATTGGTATTGTCTGACGAAAAATCTGGCGGCGCAACTGCACAACAATCATTGTGCGGTATTGCCTTAAGTATATCATAATCGATAATTCTTGTCAATAAGTCTGCATCTGCAATCTTGACAAACAGATAAAATGATGTTATAATCCTATAAACGGCAATAAAATAAATGCTTATTACCCCTTCATTACTTATATAAATACCGCCATTATGTGCGGAAACGGAGGAATACCGATGTCAGAAAAATACAGGGATGAGCAAACCGATTGTTTATTCAAAGCCATTCTATCACTGAATGATATAGATGAATGCTATGCGTTTTTTGAGGATCTGTGCACAGTATCCGAGATACGCGAAATGGCAAAAAGACTCACTGCCGCAAGAATGCTCAATAATAATCATATATATTCGGACATTTCGGAAAAGACAGGACTCAGCACCGCCACTATAAGCCGTGTCAACCGTTGCCTGAAATACGGCAGCGACGGCTATGCCGAAATTCTCAGAAGAATCGACAGAAAAAAATGAATCTCCAATATTCCTCTCTTGCCTCCTATTACGACAAACTCAACGCTCATATCGATTATGAGCAATGGGCTGATTTTCTTGTCGCCCGATTCAGAGAAGGAGGCATACCGAGCGGCTCGCTGGTTCTTGATCTTGCCTGCGGAACAGGAAATATTACGCTTCCTCTTTTAAAACGCGGATATGATATGATAGCCATAGACGTTTCTCCCGAAATGCTTGATTGCGGAAGAAAAAAACCGGACGGAGACAAGGTTCTTTGGCTTTGTCAGGATATGCGCTTCTTTGAGCTTTACGGAACAGTTGCCGCCGTTGTCTGCTGTCTTGACAGTATCAATTATATCACCGGCAAGCAAGGTCTGAAAAAATGCTTTTCTCTTGTGCATAATTATCTTGATCCCAACGGACTCTTTATTTTTGATGTCAATTCTCCCTATAAGTTCAAAAACGTATACGGAGAAAATCAATATGTGATGGAAGCTCCCGGCGTATACTGCGGCTGGAAAAACCATTTTGACAGAAAAACCGGGCTGTGCGATTTTGAGCTTTCCCTCTTTGCCGAAGACCTCAATACCGGTTTATATCGGCGTTATGATGAGCTTCAGCGGGAAAGATGCTGGCGTACAGATACACTTTCAAGTTTTCTTAACAACTCCGGATTCCATATTATTTCGATTTCCGACGGATTTCAGATGAATCCCGTCGGAAATGAGACAGAAAGAATATTTTTCATTTGCAGAGCTGAAAAAAATTGACAATTACCCGTCTGTACGGATGTATTCACATTTAACAAAAGACTTGCCGCTTTATTGGTGCAAGTCTTTTTCTTATAATGTATTATCTTTTGGTTGATGCAGACAAAAAGTAAGGCAATCCGCCGGGCTCGACGGTACAGATACGCAGTTGGATTTTTCGTCAGACAATACCAATAGAGGAGGCAAGAGCGACTTCTCTGTCGGCAAAATTTGTGAAGGGTATCTCTTATTCACAAACGGCAATCGTCAGTCCAAACAAAAATTTCGCAGACAGCGTATCCATCTGCCAAGAATTTTTTAAACGAACGACGGAACCCGGATCGAACCGGATTTGAGACGTGAATTTTTAGAGGTACCCTGAAGCACGGCGGAAAATTGCCCTGAAGATGCATCCTTAAAGAAAGCCGTGAACCCGGCGGTATTGCCTTAAATTAATTCGGACTTATCTGTATCAATATGAATCCACGCATTTTATTCAGCTTCCTGTTATGACAGAGTTTTTCTGATAAAACACAAACGCTGTATATATCTTTCTTTTTAAGACCACAATTAAGAAAAAAGGCAACATCATGAAAAAGAAAATTCTTATTTGCGGCATCAAAATGAATATGGGAGGAACAGAAAAAGCGCTTCTTTCCTTCCTTGAGACAATAGACAGGGAAAAATATAATATCGACCTCGTCCTGGCTGAGAGCGGAGGCGCTCTTGCTGGACAGCTCCCTTCTGATATACAGATACTGAAGCCGATAAAAAATGGCTCTCTGTTCTCTCTTTCTAAAAGAAATGTTTTTAAAACAATCCGGCAGCTCGATTTTCCGCAAAAGAAAAAATTCCTGTTCAATCATATACATTTCTTCATTACCGCGCCGTTTTCATGCTATATGTATCAGAAGCTCTGGATTCTGCTTATGAAACAAGCAATACTGCCTTTTGACAGAGAGTTTGAAATCAATACAGAATATGATATCTGTCTGGCTTTTTGGGGAGACCGAACCATGTTCTACATGAGCGAGAAGGTGAATGCAAAGCAAAAAATTGCCTGGCTGCATTTCGACTATTTTCATCCCAAAAGAGACGATCGAATATATCGTTATTACTTTGACAGATGCACCGCAGTCATTTCTGTATCACGTTCCTGTACTAAGCTTCTGAAAGAACATTTTCCGGAGCTTGAATCAAAATTTTTTACATTACTCAATTCTCTTCCCGAAAAAGAAATCCTTTGCAGCTCTGAAAAAAATACTGAATTTCCGGATCAAAAATACACCGGTCTCCGGCTTCTGTCGGTTATGCGTATCTGTCGCCAAAAAGGCTATTTTCTCATTCCGAATGTACTTTATCTTCTGAAACAAGAGAATATCAAAGCAAGATGGTATATCGCCGGAACGGGAAGCAAAAAGGATACCATGAAATTATGCAGAAAGGCAAAGCGGCTCGGGGTGTCGGATATGCTTATTTTGCTCGGACATGTTGATAATCCTTATCCATATATAAAAAAGTGCGATATCTTTATTCTTCCGTCAAAATATGAAGGGATGCCGATCACCGTAGAGGAAGCAAAGCTGCTCCGCAAACCAATCGTATGTACCAACTATTTATCAGCAACAGAACAACTTGATAACGGCAGATACGGTGAAATTTGCAGCTATTCGGCAAAAAGTATTTTTCTCGCCGTGAAAAAGATTATTTCTCATACTTTGTAAAAAAACCGCAGGAACGTCGCGTAAAAACGCAACATCATCCTGCGGTTTTTATGTGTCTGCCTAAAGCTACACGGTATTATTTATCTTCAGATACGGCATCAGCAATAATCTTGGATGAGATATTTCCGGGAACATCCTCGTACCGAACAAACCTATAGGTAAAGGTTCCTTTTCCCTGTGTCATTGCACGAACAGCTATCGTATAATCTGTCATTTCCGCCTGAGGAACTTCGGCAGTAACAGACTGATATCCTTTCTTGCCCTCAACATGATCCATTCCGAGAACACGTCCGCGCCGCTTGTTCAAATCTCCGATAATATCTCCGACCATTGTCTCCGGAACAGTAACCTTAAGCTCTCCGACCGGCTCTAAAAGAACCGGGGACGCCTTGACAAGCTC
>USPP01000212.1 GCA_900556615.1 uncultured Eubacteriales bacterium | reverse complement strand
CTGTAGCAGGAGCCGTACGCGGAGATAGGCTTCGGAAGCCCGGCAAGATATCTTACAAGGTCGATGACATGAACGCCGAGATCGATAAGAGGACCTCCTCCCGATTTTGATTTATCTCCGAACCAGCCGCCCGGACAACCGTTTCTGCGGAGATAGGTTGCTTTCGCATAATAGATATCTCCGAAGGTGCCTGCGCCGATAAATTGCTTCAAAGCATCAGCGTCATTTCCGAAACGGCGGACAAATCCAATTTGGAGAAGCTTTCCTGTTTCCTCCGAAGCTTTTTGCATTTCTTCTGCTTCTTCCGCATTCATTGCCATTGGTTTTTCGCAGAGAACATTCGCCCCTCCGCGGAGTGCGGCAATCGTTGCGCCCTTATGTTCTGCATTCCATGTACAAACGCTTACACAGTCAAGCTCTTCTTTTCGCAGCATTTCGTTATAATCGGTGTATTCACTCGGTATTCCGTATTGCTTGCAGTAGCCGTGCAGCTTTGCTTCATCTATGTCGCAGGCTGCAACCACCTCGACGCGATCGGACAGCCTCTTGTAGCCCGCCATATGACAGTGGCTGATATTTCCGGTACCGATAATGCCTATTCGTAGTTTTTTCATTTTAATTTCCTTTCCGCCGCGCTCGGCGGCACAAACAGTGTTGAGGCAACGCCTCCGGGTGTTATGGCTAACGCTTATGTTGCGCATTTGTTTGCAGCTTTCCCGTCATGCTTCACCAATTTCGTCGGTAGAGGAGTTACTCTTGCCTTCTCAATTGGTGTTGTCTGACGAAAAATCCGGCGGCATAGCTGCACAACAATCATTGCGCGGTATTGCCTTAAATTTTTTCCTGTTTTTTGACCTTGCTGTTCAATAAATCATCTCGGAAATCTGCATAGCCGATTGATTCAGCGATTCCCTATTTCCGCGGTCAAGCATGGATTGGTTTTTGCTGCCGGGAATCCGTTTTAGAGTGCAGACAAAACCAAGTTGGGGCTTTTCCCAATTCCCATTTAGGCGCTTTTGGAAAAAATCACCCTAAAAATTTGCAAGAACTTTAAAAAAGATTATTAGGGACATAAAACCATTAAGCGGAGGCGGGGTTCTGCAAAATACTCTGGTTTTTGTTTGCACTTATCATAGCTTGATAAGACGTGATTTTAGCTAATTTTTCCCATATTTGCAGAGGAACCCGACAGGGAAAAATGTTTTCTGCTGTTTTTTCAAAAGAAAATACAGAGAACAATATTCCCCTTTTTCCGAATATTCCATCCCTTTTTGATAAAACATAACTCCTATACAGCACCGCGGTTTGTTGCTTTATCCTGCGATAACGGTGCGAAGAAACTCGGCGGCGTCTCCGATATCTTTGGCAGGATCGTTTCCCGCCTCACGCTCGATAGTAAGGAAGCCCCGGTATCCGATCTCCTCAAGTGCTTTTAAGTAAGCAGGGAAATCGACGCTTCCCTTTCCGAGAGGAACCTCTCGGAAATATTCGATCCCCTGCATTTCGGCGGGAACGGGATGAAGGATGCCGTAAATGTATTCGGGATTTCCGTCATGAAGCTTAATCCCATCCTTGGCATGAGTATGAACAATGTATTTTTGAAGTGTGTGTACCGCTTTTACCGGATCATCTCCCGTCACCATTACGAGGTTGGCAGGATCCAGGTTTACGGCGACTCCGGTGGAGTCGAGAGAGTCCAGAAAGGTTTTCAGTGTTTCAGAGGTTTCAGGTCCCGTTTCAATGGCAAAATGAGCGTTTACGCTGTCGGCATAGCGACTGAGTTCAAAGCAGGCTTCCTGCATAATCTTATATCTTTCATGAGAAGGATCGGAGGGAACAACGCCAATGTGGGTAGTAACAATATCAGTTTCCAATTCTTTGGCAAGATCCAGAATACGTTTTGATTTTTCGATCAGTTCTGGATTTTTATCTTTATCTCCGAAGCCGTGACCGAGGTCTCCGCAAAGGGCGGAAAAAACAAGTCCGTTTGACTTTACCATATCAAGAAGCTCTCTGATTTTTGCAGGCGTCATATTCTCGGGAGAATGCTCTCCGTAGGTCGCATACATTTGAAAGCCGTGGGCGCCGATCTTCACTGTTTTTTCGATTGCCTCTTTTACCGGAAGTCTGAAGGAATCAAGCATGACTCCTATGGGAAAATTATACATGGGATGTCCTCCATATCATTTTTATTATGTAAAAATATGATACAATATTGAAAACTCTTTGTCAATAATCTATCTTGCAGGTCAGGTTAACAATATTGCTGTTTTGAGTTTTTTGTTAACGGTTAGTACTTCAAACTTTGATCGACGGACTATCGACAATGCATATATTGTAGTGTACAATGAAATTGTTAGTCGCTTATTTTTGTTGAAGAAAGAAAAAAACGAGATAAGAATCATCGGTTCCAGAGCCGTATGTTTTCTAAAACGGAGATATTCTTCTATTTTAATGTTGGTAATTACGGCTAAAATGTTTTCCGCTCCGGAAGCCCGTACAACTGCAACGTATATAAAATTGACGGAAATGAGGCCGACGCTATGATCGATATCATAGCAAGCGGGAACTCGTATAAAATTAAGCTGACAAACTATAATTTGTATCTGACGCATAACGTCAACAAAAACAGTATTGAAATTCGACTGTGTTTCCCTTGGAAACAAAAATAGGTTGCTCCCATTTTTAAGGAGAATTTACGCTTGAAATAACGGTATAAAAAGTGAGATTTCATGTAATTTTCACGCTACTGTCCTGACAAAATATCGGTGCTTTGTCGGTAAGATATGCGTCAGGAGATCAAGCGCCTCGTGCTATATTAATAAGATAGCGCAGGGAATAGCTCTCGGTACGTATAAAATTTGACTTTTTTAACATCGCCTTCTTTGCCGATATACTATTGACACAGGGGCGTAAAAGTATTATAATAAATCTGTATAACAGTGATAATTTATATCAGAGCGACGTACTGTTGGCTGAACGTAAAAATAATGCTGATATAAAAGGTATATAAAGGAAGAAACAGAATGAATAAACCGAAAATCGGCTTTGTATCCCTCGGATGTCCGAAAAATCAGATCGACACTGAGGTGATGCTGAAGGAACTGTCGGATGCGGGATATGAAATAACGGCAGAGGATATCTCCGCGGATATCATCGTCATCAATACCTGCGCTTTCATAGAAAGCGCTAAAAAAGAAGCTATTGACAATATTCTTGATATTGCATGGCTCAAAAAGCACAGAAAGCTGAAGGGAATCATCTGCTGTGGCTGTCTTGCGGAAAGATACCGCGAGCAGGTCTTTACCGAGCTTCCGGAGGTGGATGCTGTCGTTGGTACCGGAAGTATACACAATATTGTTCAGGCGGTCGAAGAGGTATGGAAGGGCAGAAAATACATCTCCTGCGAAAAAAATGAATGCCTTCGCCTTGGAGGGGAGAGAGTCATAACCACGCCTGACTATACCGCGTACATAAAGATTGCCGAGGGCTGTGATAATCGATGCTCTTACTGTGCCATTCCGATGATAAGGGGGGGATTTCGGTCCCGTCCCATTGAAGATCTTGTTGCGGAGGCAAAGGAGCTTGAGACGCTCGGCGTAAAAGAGCTTGTTATCGTTGCTCAGGATACTACCCGGTACGGTCTTGATCTGTATGGAGAATACAGCCTTGCAAGACTTTTGAAAGCGCTTACCGCCGAAACATCCATTCCGTGGTTCAGACTGCTGTATTGCTATCCCGACAAGATAACAGACGAGCTTATTGACGAGATACGTGGGAACGACCGTGTTCTTCATTATATCGACCTCCCGATTCAGCATATTTCCGACAGGATACTAAAATCGATGAATCGTCACGGAGACGGTGCATTGGTACGCGATACGGTGCGGCGTCTGCGTGAGGGCGTGCCGGGGATTGTGATCCGAACGACCGCTATCGTAGGTTTTCCCGGAGAAACGGAAGAAGATTATACCGAGCTCTGCGAATATATAAAGGAAGCAAAATTCGACCGCTTCGGAGCTTTTACTTACTCCCGTGAGGAGGATACGCCTGCATACGATTTTCCTGATCAGATTGACGAACAGGTTAAGCAG
>USPP01000211.1 GCA_900556615.1 uncultured Eubacteriales bacterium | reverse complement strand
ACAGCATTTCTTTTGGCACTCCGTTTGGCTTTAATATGTCGGCACCGCTGAAAAAGCCAGCATTTATAAACAAAACTCACTTCCTCCGATATAATATTAATAAAATACGATTTCGGAGGATTCGTCTTTATGGAAATGATAAAGCTCAGCAGCGACAAGCTTAAGATCACTCTTACCGACAACGATATGAAGCTGTATTCCATCACCTGCGGCAGCATCGATTATGAAAATGCCGATACAAAACATGCGCTGCGATCAATACTCGACGAGGCAAGCATCCGGACCGGCTTTGATGCCGCGCCGGGGAAGGTTTTGGTCAGAATCTATGAAGTGAAAACCGGAGGCTGTGAGATATACATAACAAGACTGCCCGACGGCTGTCCGGATAATCAAGAAGATATCCGTGAAGAGGATACGATCGGAATCTTCGGTTTTGACGCTCTTGATGAAATGATTATGCTTTGCGTAAGACTCGTTGAATCCGATTACGACGGAGAGCTTTCCGTTTGGTACGGAAAAAGCAAATGGTTTATAAGCTTTGCCGGAGACAGATATCCGATTTATGCCTTTGATTACGGAAATCTCCTTGATGAAAATATGGGTTCTTATATAAAAGAATACGGTAAACTTCTTTATCGAAAAGAAGATCTTGCGCGCCTCGCGGCGCTTAAATAAAGGGCAACACCGCCGGGTGCACGGCTAACGTCTTTGCTACGCATTTGCCTGCATCTTTTCCGTCATACTTCACAAATTTTATGGGCAGAGGAGTCTCCTGCCTCTTCAATTTGTATTGTCTGATGAAAAATCCGGTGGCGTAGCTGTACAACAATCATCGTGCGGTATTGCCAAAGAAAAAACAGGAAAGGAACGGATTCCGATGTCATAAAATCCGATACATTCGGAACCCGCGCAAAAAAAAATGACTTGGGAAGAACTTGAAACAAAATGCGGAAACTGTACCGCCTGTGAGCTGCATAAAACGAGAACCAATCTTGTTTTCGGTACGGGAAACCGGAAAGCAGATCTGATGTTTGTCGGGGAAGCCCCTGGCGAAAGCGAGGACCTTTCCGGGATCCCCTTCGTCGGACGCGCAGGAAAGCTTTTTGACAAATATCTTGAAGCGGTGGACATTCCCCGGGAAAGCGTCTATATCGCCAATATGCTGAAGTGCCGACCGCCGAAAAACCGCGATCCACTTCCGGCAGAGGAGGATGTATGCATCGAATACTTACGGGAACAGGTCAGACTTATTAAACCGAAGCTTATTGTGTGCCTCGGACGGATTTCGGCTATGCGGCTGATAAAGCCCGATTTCAAAATAACAAAGGAGCACGGCATTTGGTATAAAAAAGGAAGCTTTGAAATCTGCGCCGTTTATCATCCGTCTCTGCTTCTTCGCGATCCCCGCAAAAAAGAGGATATGCTTACCGACATGAAGGCAGTTAAGGCAAAGCTTGAAGCCCTGAAAGGATAAAACGGTGCAAATGAATCTCGATATCAAAACCCTTTTCGATTCTGCCCTTATGATGTTTATTCCCGTGATAGCGGGCGTCATCGCCTCTAAGCTCGGCTACTTTGGGGAAGGCTTTTCCAAGCTTATCTCCTCTCTCGTTCTCAATGTGGCGCAGCCCTTTATGATTGTGGCCGCTATGCTCGGAACGGAATATTCCTCAGAAAATCTTCATTCCGGGTTTTTGATTCTCTTGATCGGCGTGATTACTCACGCGGCGGCGGCGGGAATCGCACTTCTGTCCACATGCAGGGTAAAAGAGCAGAAGGAACGCCGTGTTACGGAATTTTGTATCATATTCGCCAACAGCGGCTTCTTCGGATTTCCTTTACTGAGAGCAGTATACGGAAATATCGGCGTTTTCTGGGGCGGTTTTTACCTGACTATTTTCCAGTTTGTGATGTGGACCTACGGCGTTTTTGTACTCGGCAGAGCGAACCGTGATTTCAAAATAAAGCTGACGAAAATCTTTTTTAACAACGGAACCATTCCTTGCGTCATCGGGTTTGTTCTTTATATTCTGCAAGTTCCAGTATACCAGCCTGTTTTTGACAGCATGAACACAATCGGAGCAACCTGTACGCCGCTGTCGATGTTTGTCATCGGAAATATGATCGCCGGAATCCCCTTAAAAAAGCTGTTTTCCAAGCCGATTACCTATTATGCAAGCTTTGTCCGGCTTGTTATTCTTCCCATTGTCTGCGGTCTGCTTCTCGATATATTGGGCTTTTCACGGGAGATGGCGATATTCGGCGCGCTGATGATGTCTCTCCCCTGCGCCTCCGCCTCCGCTATGTTTGCCGAGACCTATGATATAAAGCCGGAGCTTGCCGCACAGACGGTGGGCATATCGACGCTTTTGTCGGTAGGCACAATTCCGCTCGTTTTGCAGCTTGTGGGAAACCTTTTATAAAATTCAACAGCGAAAGGATGTTAACATAATGAATGCGATTCAAAAACTTCAGAAATTGATCCCCGAAAGCGCTGATTGTCTGCTTGTCACCTCGGAACTGAATCAAAGATATCTCACGGGGCTGAATTATACCGACGGATATGTTGTTGTAGCCCGCGAAAAGGCATGGCTTCTTGCCGATTTCAGATATATAGAGGCTGCCAAGCGCTTTGAGAGTGATTTTCTTACCGTTATCCTTCTCGAAAACCGCCGCGTTACCCTTGGAAATCTTTTCTCCGACAACAAGCTCAGCCGTATTGGCTTCGAAAGCGAAAATGTGACCTGCGCTCAGTTGGATGCGTTAAAAGAAACTTTTCCTCTCGCAGATTTTGTTCCCTGCGGTGGAATCATAGAAAAAATGCGCGAGATCAAAACCCCGGAGGAGGTCCGGAATATCATCGCCGCGCAGCGTATTGCCGAAAAGGCTCTTGAACGGCTTTTTACCCTTATCAGCCCGAATATGACAGAGATTGACGTCGCGCTTGAGCTTGAATACGGAATGAGAAAACTCGGCGCGGAAAAAACTTCCTTTGATACCATTGCCGTATCGGGAACGGCTTCCTCCATGCCACATGGCGTTCCGCGAAACGCAAAGCTTGAAAAAGGCTTTCTCACCATGGATTTCGGCGCGCTTTATAACGGATATTGCTCGGATATGACAAGAACCGTCGTGATCGGTAAAGCCGACACCGAAATGAAAAAGGTTTATCATACCGTTCTTGAAGCTCAGCTTGCCGCTCTTGATTTTGTTGCTGCCGGAAAGCTCGGTTCCGACTGTGACAAAACAGCAAGAGATATCATTTATGCTGCCGGATATGAAGGCTGCTTCGGTCATTCTCTCGGTCACGGTGTAGGAATGTATATCCATGAGGAGCCGAGGCTCAGCTATACCTATAACAAGCCTCTTGAGATAGGCGCGGTCGTTACGGTAGAGCCGGGCATTTATCTTCAGGGAAAATACGGAGTCCGAATCGAGGACATGGTTTATCTTTCCGAAAACGGAACGGTAAATCTGACCGAGGCGAAAAAGGAATTGATTGAATTGTTTTAAGCGGCGAGCGGCTTCTCGCTTCGCAATATAAGGAAGGCAAAACAAATGATATATGCAAAAACCCGCGCGGCGGTAATAGGCGCCGGACATGCGGGAATCGAGGCGGCGCTCGCCTGTGCAAGAATGGGAATCGATACTGTTCTTTTCACCATGAATCTCGATGCAGTGGGGAATATGCCCTGCAACCCCTCGATAGGCGGTACGGGCAAGGGACATCTTGTCTTTGAGATCGATGCTTTGGGAGGAGAGATGGGACGCGCCGCAGACAAGGTAACGCTCCAAAGCAGAACGCTGAATACCGGGAAAGGTCCCGCCGTCCGTTCCAAGCGGATACAGGCAGACAGGATATGTTACCGCCAAATCATGAAAAGAACCATAGAGGAAACACCGAATCTGCGTCTTGTTCAGGCTGAAATTGTCAATATAAAAACCCGGGATGAGAGCGGAAAAACCGCTGTGTGCGGCGTAGTCACTTCTCTCGGAGCAGAGTGGAGCGCCGAGGCGGTTATCATTGCCACGGGAACCTATCTTGACAGCAGGGTCATCGTGGGAGAACACGCTTATTCCTCCGGTCCCGACGGTATGCTGCCGTCAAAGGGGCTTTCCGACAGCTTAAAGACGCTCGGAATCTCCATGATG
>USPP01000210.1 GCA_900556615.1 uncultured Eubacteriales bacterium | reverse complement strand
AAGAAGCAAAGAAAATTAGCCGAAAACTCTGTTTTCGGCACAGACTGAAAACATATCATTTACAGGATTCGTACGTCTCGCTTAAGGGGGCACCCTTAAGAATCCACTTTTTTAAATTTTTACAGGGCTTTAGGACATTTTTCAAAAAATCCCCTATAAAATTGAAGCAATACCCATATTGTTGTAATTCATAATTTACGGGACTCCGCCTCACCTCCGCTTCTTTCTTGAAAAGAAAGAAGCAAAGAAAATTAGCCGAAAACTCTGTTTTCGGCACGTTGCCGAATTCTTTCAGGAGTAAGCCTATTTTCTATAAAAAACAAGAAAATTCCGCGCGCTTTCTCAAAGAAGTCAATCAGCCTTCTTGACAATTGTCTTTAGATGTTGTATAATCTCCTTAAGCAAAATACCTGTGCGTCAGGGATCGGAGATAGAATATGTCGGGATTTGGCTATATAATGCGGTGCATAAAAGGAATGAATTACAGGCAGATGCTCGATACCGTCGGAGAAATTCACGATATCAGCGAAAAAAACAGAATCGGTCTGTTCTTCGATATCGTATGGTGCGGCTTGCGATACGGAGCCGGCTATAAGGACTACCGGCTGAATGAGTGGTGGACGCTCAGCAGAAAACAGCGAGCCACCTATGTGACGAGGGGCATCAACAACTCGATCATAAAAAAGTGCAACGATCCGGCATACTACCATCTATTGAATAATAAAATTGACTTCAATCGTTTTTTTAACGACTTTTTAGGACGGAAATGGCTGTATCTGGAGGAAGCTTCGGAAGAGGATTTCGTCCTGTTTATGGAAGATCTTGAAACCGTTGTGGCGAAGCCGGTTGCCGACGCCTGCGGAAGAGGGGTTGAAAAAATAAAAAAGAGCGATTTTGAATCGGTCGGCGCCATGTATCGGCATCTTATCGAGACGGAGCGCTATCTGGTTGAGGAATGTATCCCTCAGCATGAAGTCATTTCCCGGATATACCCCGATTCGGTCAATACGCTGCGCATTGTTACCCTGACCTCCGACGACGGAGAACCGCATATTCTGTATGCCTTCATCCGGATAGGAAACGGGGGCAGAGTGGTAGACAACATCAATGCCGGAGGCATGGCGGCACCGATTGATCTTGAAACCGGTGTCATCAATAATGTAGCCTTTGATAAGGACAGCAAATATTACGAAAAACACCCTCAGACGGGAAATCCGATCGTCGGGGTACAGATTCCCATGTGGAAGGAATCGGCTGAGCTGGTGCTTCGGGCGACAAAAAAGATACCGCAGCTTCGCTATGTAGGCTGGGATGTTGCCGTAACGCCGAGAGGTCCGGTTTTCGTGGAGGGAAACCAGCATCCCGGACACGATATTCTTCAGATGCCTCCTCATGTCCCTGACAAAATCGGAATGCTGCCGAGAATAAAGCAGTTTATCGATATCTGAAATAAAAAATCCATCACGATTGTAAAGAAAGAGGTAAACCGAAATGAAGCTTGTAACGACTACCGATCTGCTCACCAGAAAAACCGACGCCAAAACAGCGGTCAGCATGATAAAAGAAGCGGGATTTGACGGAATCGATCTCTCGATGTTTTACATGATGTATCATTCCGATCCCCTCGGAGGCGATCAATATGCAGACTATGTGAAGGAGCTTCGGGCATACGCCGATTCCCTTTCTATCGGCTTCGAGCAGGGACATTCGCCTTTTCCGAGCTATGATGCGGCGAATGCGAGCTATACAGAGCGAATTGTGCCGTATATACAAAGATCCATCGAAATTGCCGGTATGCTCGGAATAAAATATCTTGTCATACATCCCATATCTCCCGTACAAAAGCCGCAGGACGCCGATCTGAAGCAGTTTAACATCAGCTTTTACCGGTCTCTCCTTCCGTACGCAAAAGAATACGGCGTTACCGTATGCCTTGAAAATATGTGGGGGTATGACGAACCGAATAAGCGGATCGTTCCCAATGTATGCAGTCTGGGCAAGGATCTGGCAGATTATGTTGACGCGCTTGATTCTCCGTACATTGCCGCCTGCCTTGATCTCGGACACTGCGGGCTTGTCGGGGAGGACGCCGCAGAGGCAATACGAGCGCTCGGACGCGACAGACTGAAGGCGCTTCATGTTCATGATAATAATTTCCGCGCGGATCAGCATCTTCTTCCTTATCTCGGACAGATGAATTGGGAAAGCATCACCTCCGCACTGAAGGAAATCCGGTATACGGGAAATCTCACCTTTGAAGCAGACGCCACCTTTGTCGCTCTTCCCTCCGACAGAAGTCTCCTTTCTTCGGCATGGCAATACATGGAGTCTGTCGGAAGATATCTGATAAAAAAAGTGGAAGAATAACGGGAAAACAGCCCCGACGAACGGACTTTGCCGTTTGCCGGGGCTATCTTGCCTGAGTTATAATTTGTTCCGAAAAAATTCAAAACCAACATCGGTTTTCCCGTTTCAGCATATTTCCAAAGCTTCGCCAGCCTGTCTTGATAAAATCCTACGTTCCTCCCCGTCGGCAAGCTTAATCGTTCAGAACTCCTTTATTGGTAAGATCCGCTTTATTTCTTTGTTTTGCTCTTCAGATAAAGGAATGTGGATATCTTTTTTATAATTGTTGAAGGCGCTGTAAGCTTGAATATAATACCATTCTTCCTCTCCTACTATAATGAGATAATCGCCGGAGCCTGATTTAAGAACGTCGGAACTGCGCTGAGAGGTAGATATAATATGATACAAGTATGCTTTTTCATTTTCAGACAGAGGAAATTCCTTGTCCTGAAAGGACGAGGTTTTAAAATCAAATTGAAAGACAGATACGACGACATCGGGAGTTGGGTATTCCTTTAAAATGCCGTCCTGAGGATTGTCGGTGCTTACCTTTTTACATCCGGAAAGAGTAAACAATAAAAGGATTAATATCGGAATAAAAAGTTTAATTTTCACAATCATTCCTACCTCCCTGTGATTTCATGTAAAGTGTGTATTGCGCCGTATTCGCCTGTTTCGGTAGTGTAAACTGTCATAACGCGATAATAGAAAGTATTATTATCAGCGTTATAATATAAATCATACGATTGCTCTGATATGGTATGACACATAATTTCGGTACTTCTCACACGTTCGGAAGCTTCACTTAAAATTGATGACAATGATATATTGCTGATATTCGGAGTAATCTTTTTCTCTAAGGTCTCATATCCGCTTGTTCTGTCAGCAATTTGCGAAATCACACCGTTATCGACAATTACCGTTATTGCATAATCTGTTTTAAAACCGTTAATTGTAAGGACATAATCTATAACATAACTTGTTTTATCGAGATTTGTATAGGCAATGCTTTCTGTATAAGAATACTTATCTAACGCTTGGCTGTAATTCTTTACAATATTGTATACATCGCTTGGCTTATCGATTGTATAGTTCAAATATGTAATTTCTTCAGCGTAGTTACATATTTCGAAGGCTGATGCGGAACTTGCCCCCATTGGATAATCAGGATTAATAATTAATGAACTGTTTCCGTATATCAGCCATGACTTAATGGCAGTATTATTGATGTAGGAAAAGGTATTCGCATAATTGGCGGCTTGTAATACGGTTGATCCGCTCACTAATTTGCTTTGGAATTTTTGCTGCCAGTTTCTTGCATCTGTAACACTAATAGACTGTGTCCAGCCAATTACGGTTTCCGCTCCTGCTGACAGTGTTTGTGTACACAAGTTTTTACCGGAACCATCTAAGTTGCTTGCAGTATAACAGGCATCATATATATATAATTTTGATATATCAAGAGAGTAGTCGGTTATTTTGACTGAGTTGTTTGGGGGAGTAGTCAGACCATCCGTGATATACACATTGTTGTATAGTTGAAGGAGATGTTGGGCACCGTGTGAAGAAAAATACACAATGTTTGCTCCCAAAAAATTTTGAGTTAGGTCACTGACACTCGGACTAATGTCATAATAAGAATTATAACCACATTTTCTCCAATTTACAGATGCGTCTATAACATCAGCTCCGGAATGAAATTCACCTCCCATTGAGTTGGCATAAATTTTTTGAAAATACCACTCATCGCGATAGCTTGTATTCTGAACATAGGTATCCTGCGTCAGATTGGCGTTATTGCTTCCCG
>USPP01000209.1 GCA_900556615.1 uncultured Eubacteriales bacterium | reverse complement strand
AACCGCTGTATCGTACCTTTTTGAAAAAGAAAACAGAATTTTCCGATTGCTTTCTCCCGCCTATGAAAAGGACGGAGAGCATAATCCGGGTTATATTGCCGCATATCCGGCAGGAATCCGGGAAAACGGAGGGCAATACACTCACGCCGCCGTATGGACTGCAATGGGATGCGCCGAAGCGGAGATGCCAGAGATATGCGCTGATATTCTGAAAACGATCAATCCCGCCTCCATTTGTTCGGAAACCGCCGGAGCGCTCAGATATCGCGGTGAACCTTATTTTCTCGCCGGAGACGTAAGTGCAAATCCCGCTGTTCCCGGAAGATGCGGCTGGAGCCTTTATACCGGCGCCGCCGGTTGGTTTTGGATTGCTGTCACAGAAACACTGATGGGATTTCATTTTACCCCCGAATATTTTACCGTATCCCCCGCTCTTTCCGAGCACTTCCCTGCATTCGGCATCAAGTTTACAATAAAAGGCACCGAATATACCGTTCTTGCCTCCCTTGGAGAAAGAAATTCATGGATGCTTGATGGTAAAAGTGTGAACAATCTGTTTTATTTTGATAAAAATTCCCATTTGCTTGAAATAACAGTTGAAAAAAAAGACGGAATGCGGTAAAATATATTTTATAAATTTGTATCTGAAAGAAGGATGTTAAATTGCCACCGGAAAGGATTCTTATCAGCGACGGTATTTATCTCAATATTATAAATTGTGATAAATTCAAAACAAATTATATTTCGGTTGACTTTCTCTGCAATCTCAATCCGGAAACTACGGCAAATTTTGCGCTTCTTCCCTTCGTTCTTGCGCGAGGAACCAAAAATCTTCCCGATATGGTGACACTTACCAAAGCACTCGATATGCTTTACGGCTCGCGGATATATCCAACTGTTTCAAAAACAGGCGATGTACAAACCTTCGGCTTTATGAGCTGTCCGCTGAGAAGTGAGTATGCCGGCGGAAATGATCTAAGCCTTGAGATTTTAAAGTTAATCGGTGAAATGATCAACTCCCCTTATCTTGAAAACGGTTTTCTCAGCAAGGAATATACCGAGAGAGAAAAAAATATCATGATAGACCGTATAAAAGCACAAGTAAATGATAAAAATCATTACTCGGTTTTGCGCTGCCGCGAAGTGATATCCGAGGGAGAAGCTTACGCTATACCGGAAACAGGCACCGAGGACCAGGTTGCAATCATTACTGAAAAGTCTCTTACTGATTCTCTTAACAGAGCAAAAAATACCCTGCGAATTGAAATATACTGCGTCGGAATATTCAACAAGGAAAAACTGACCGCACTTGTTAAAGAGATTTTTGTCACTTCCAATCGCAAAAAACCCGCTCCGCTCGTATCGGAGCGAAGCGGGTGCAAGGATAAGGTAAAAAGAGTTACAGAAACACAGCCCGTCAAGCAAGGAAAGCTCTGTCTCGGTTTCAAGACCGGGTGCTATGCCGGTGAAAATACTCTTCCGGCATATACCATGTTTACCGAAATACTGAGTGGTTCTCCAATCTCCAAACTCTTTATGAATGTAAGAGAAAAGCGAAGTCTTTGTTATTACTGCTCTGCTCTTTCCGATATCAACAAAGGAATTATGATCATCGCAAGCGGAATCAATGTGAAGGATAAGGACTCTGCCGAGCAAGCTATAATCAATGAGATTGAGCAGTGCCGTCTGGGTATCATTTCCGATTCCGAGCTTCAAGCTGCTAAAAAATCAATTACAAACGCTGTGAAATCCATGTACGACGACGCCGGTGCAATAAAATCGTGGTATCTCAAACGCGGCACATTCGGTCAAGCTGTCGAACCTTTCAAATTTCTTGAGAAAGTGCTTTCGGTAACCGTCGATGATGTGCGCAGCATCGCCCGGGGAATTACTCTTGACACAGTATATTTTCTTCAGGGAACTGAAACCGATTCGGAGGAGAGCGAACTTTATGAATAATCTTGTCAGAAGCACTCTGCTTAATGAGGAATACCAACTGATAAAGCATAAAAGCGGACTCGACATCTATGTTTTTCCAAAAAATCTTTCCGTCTCCTATGCAATCATCGCAGCAAAATTCGGTTCGATTGATAATTGCTTTAAGATAGGTAACGGTCCCGATTGGATCAGAATACCGGACGGAACGGCGCATTTTCTTGAACACAAAATGTTTGAAAATGCCGACGGAGAAGATACTTTTATAAAATTCTCGCGAACCGGCGCCGACGCAAACGCGTTTACCTCCTTTCGTGATACCGCATATCTGTATTCCTGTACGGAAAACCTTTATGAATCTCTTGAAATCCTGTTAAAATCCACCTTTGAGCCTTATTTTACAAAAGAAAACGTGAAAAAAGAGCAAGGAATTATCGCACAGGAAATCCGAATGGGGGAGGATGATCCGGGAGATACGCTTTTTCGCGATCTGCTTTGCTGTCTGTATGAAAAAAGCAGTCTCCGGCTTGATATTGCTGGAAGCGTAGAATCCATTTCAAAAATAACTCCCGAAATTCTCTATAATTGCCATCAGGCTTTCTACAATCCTCAAAATATGATCCTTTGTGTATGCGGACAAGCGGAAACTCAATCCGTTCTTTCCGTGGTCAATCGCGTTATTTCCGACTCAAAACCGATTCCGGTCCAAAGCTATTACGAAACAGAGCTTCCTGAAGCATTTCAAAAACGTTCTGAAAGAAAAATGAAAATATCAAAGCCGCTCTTTTGTATTGGTGTTAAGGATATCGATATCAGCGATTCAGCCGACGAGAGAATGAGAAAATATGCGGCGATGCAGATCATCGCCTCTGTTTATTTCGGAAAATCCAGTGAATTCTATAATCGCCTCTATTCCGACGGTCTCATTTCCCCTTCATTTTCCTGTTGGATTCAGCATAACCGAGCTTTCTCTTTCTTTACCCTTAGCGGCGATTCGAAGGATCCCGAGCAAATATTCGATGCCTTTTGCTCCTACACACAAAAAATAACGTCAGAGTCACTGATAAACGAGGATTTCGAAAGATGCCGCCGAGTTCTCTATTCTCATTTCGTAAGACTTTTTGACAGCACCGAAGAAATCGCAAACGCACTCGCAGCAGACTTCGCAATCGACGGCGGGAATATTTTTAAATACGGCGATATTCTTAATGAAATTACCCGGGAATATACGGAAAAAATTCTCAAATCCTTTTTTCTTCCTTCATCATTCGCTATGTCAGTTATTCGACCTCTATAAATCTTATACTAACGAAAGGAAATAATAAATTATCATGGAAAAAACCACCTATATATCATTCCCCGGCCTGGGAATAGATGAATTTCGTGTTGATAATGTCGCTTTCACGATTTTCGGACATCACATTATGTGGTACGGTATTATTATCACTGTAGGAATCATCGCCGCTTTTTTCTATGCAAATTACCGGGCAACGCACAATGAAAAGATCAAGAACGACGATGTACTCGATTATGCCATCTATCTTGTTATATTCGGAATAATCGGTGCAAGACTGTACTATGTCTTTACAAAATTTGACAGCTTTAAGGCAGACAGCTTAGGAGCTACGCTTTACAATATTATCGCGGTTTGGGAAGGCGGTCTCGCCATTTACGGCGGCATAATCGCCGGGTTTATTGCACTTGTAATCGTATCGCTTGTCAAAAAAATTCAACTTGGAAAAGCGCTCGATATGATAGCGCCCGGCGTTATGCTCGGACAGCTCATCGGTCGCTGGGGAAATTTCTGTAATGCCGAAGCCTTTGGCAGCGAAACCTCGCTTCCGTGGAGAATGGGGCTTCGCGATATTTCGGAAGAAGCCGCCGTTTATGTACATCCTACTTTCTTATACGAGTCTCTTTGGAACCTTCTCGGTTTTATCATTATTAACATAGTATATAAGAGAAAAAAATTTGACGGTCAGATTTTTCTCATGTACATTTCCTGGTATGGCTTCGGACGAATGTTTATTGAAGGACTTCGCACCGATTCTCTTTACGTCGGTGATTTCCGGATTTCTCAGCTTGTCGGATTTTTCTGCTTTTTCATCGGGCTTGCCTTACTGACGGCAATGCTGATTGTAACCCATCTGCGTAAAAACGAAGCTGTTACGGAAGCGGCAGACGCAGACGCTATCCCCGAATCTACCGTAACGGAAGCTATTTCAACCGAATCTGTCACTTCCT
>USPP01000208.1 GCA_900556615.1 uncultured Eubacteriales bacterium | reverse complement strand
GCCAGCCAGCACGAAGCGAAGAGGGCGTCAGGATATCCTTTCCGGGAAGCGCATCAAAGGTCCATACGGCAATTCTCCCTCCATACTCTTTTCTGAGCTTTTCGGCAGCCGCAAGGAGCGAACGGTGCCCCAAATGGACGCCGTCAAAATATCCGAGAACGGTGATAAGCGGAGAGGGTTTCTTTTTTAATGCAAGAAACCGGTTCATTGAAACACAGTTTTTCTCAGATGTCAAGATAGTTCCTCACAAGCGCGTTCAGAATATCGTCTCGATCAACCTTGCAGATAAGGCTTCTTGCGTTTTTGTAGTTGGTGATATAGGTCGGATCTTCAGAGAGAATATAACCGACAATCTGGTTTATAGGGTTATATCCCTTCTCACTCAGCGCCGAATATACGGCGTGAAGTACTCTTTTGATTTCCATATCCTTTTCGTCCTTTATCGAAAAGGTTATGGTCTTGTCTTTTTCATTTATACTTGTCATAACTTCCTCCGATCGGATTTTCCGAAGCAGGATAATTTGCGTTGAGCACCGCATTTCTTCGGAAAAATTTCATGGGAATCACGGAAGCATCTGCATATTCAGACGCTCAGCGATTCTCTTTATGCTCAGATATCGTTGTCTTCATTTTTCTTTCTTCTCGTCTGTATTCGGAGAAGCTCTGCTCCCACCGAAAAAACAAGCACCGCTCCGATCGCCGCGACAGTGTATATACTTATCGTAGAAGCCGTATCATCATCGGCAGGAGGTCTGATAGCACTCTCAAGAGCCTCACCCGACCGTGTAGTTGACATAGCTCGGATATTTCCGATAAGAATTGTCGGCTCTCCGATATCCTGTCCATCGTTTCCCCGTATAAGGATAGACATTCTGTCACAGGAGGATGCTCTCGGAAAATCGGTAAAGTCTGCGACTACCGTTGTCCAGATTCCGGTGCTTACCGTACAGGCAGATATCGAATAGCTGTTTCCCGACCACAGCACAACCGATACCTCAATACTGTCAACTCCTTCGGGAAGCACTGCCGCCTGAAATTCAAATCCGATGTATTCGGCAGCAGAAAGGTCAATTGCTTTTTCAAAACGATTATCCAGTCCACGGTATTCATATGCTTCGGCAGAAGAGAGTCTTGCGCTCAGAAGGCCGTTTTTATCCCCGAGGGAGGTCCCTCCTTTGAGAGACGCACAGTTGGTAAGCGCTGTCCAGCCCGACTCATCCTGACCAAACCCGAAAAGCACCGTCTCGCCCTTTACGGCAGAGGGGATTACGGTCACCGCCTTGCTTTCCGAGATATATCTGTTCGCAAACGAGGAGGAAGAAATAAGATCTTCAAAAAGCTCCTCTCCGGCAAGCTCCCTGACATAGTCGGTTACTTCGCTAAAACGGTTGGTATCGATATATCTGAGCGTATCTTTGTAATCAACCGGATGAGCGGGAATAAATGCGGTAACAGAGGAAAAATTCCGGTTTGACAGATGAAGATAAGAGCAGACGAAATCGGCGGAAAGCTTTATATATTCATTTGTATCCGAGTTCTCTCTCGGTTCGGTTTCCAGAATCACGACATTTCTCACGGAGCTTTCGTAAAGAAGATTCTTTCTTGTGAGAAAAGCGGTCAGTACCTCTAAATTCGGTATAGATATCCGCTCGGCTTCCTCTGTCATATCAGGATGAAGGTTTTCCCAATAAAGAAGCTGATTTTCTTCATATACATCATATGAGAGCTTCCAGCCGATATTCCCTCCGGCTGAAATACAGGAGGCAAAAGCTTCAAGCATCGTTCTTGCGTCGAAGGATGAGGTCTGGCTGAGCGTCATGGAGGAATACCATTCTCCCTCAAGAGGTATGTATACCGATACCTCAGACGAAACGGATTTTACCGAGTTGTAGACCGTTCTAAACGCGGCAGAGTAAGCTCTTGTAAGCTGTATGAGATTAGCTTCTCCCATATTATAGTGAATCGCCGCATTATTTATTCCGGCTCCTACAACGAAGCCCTCGGCATTGGAGGTAACTCCCGATGCGGTAGAATATCTTATGGTAAGGAAATCACAGACCGCTCTGAGCGCGCCGATTCCTTCCTCAGAAGTTGTATTAAAGGCAGAAGCTTCCCCGCCGGAGGCAGACGGATGATTGATGACGGAGCCGAGCGAGATATCATCGGAATATCCGGAGCGGAGAATGAAAAGCACATCTATACCGAAGCATTCATATTCACTCATGAGGCTATCAAGCTTTTCTATATAATCGGCATTGAGCGTACAGGTTACGTTTCCGGTGGTATGTGTCATAATCCCGGTCACGCCGAGCGTCATAATTTCCTCAAGCCGTATTTCAACGGCGGTATGACTGATTCCGTCAAGCACGGGAGAATCGCCGGCAGGATAACACCCTTTTATAGAGGCTCCCGAGAAGCTGACCTTGTCGGAGGAGAGAATTTCAGGATTGGTAACCGATATGGGAGTTCCTATCTGCACAAGACTTCCGGAATAATAAACCATAACGGCATATTTTTTATAAAGCTCGCTTCTTTGCGGTGAAAGCGGTATGGAAAAAGTAAATCCGGAGCCGTTCAGACGGGTTTCACTGATTGCCGCGCGATCGGTTGATATGGCGCCGGTTTCTTCCCAAAGGTCAAGCTCATAGAGATAAAGAGGGCTGTCGGAGTATTTCTCCGTATCCGAAGCATCGATCTGTCCTCTTACGACAATGTTCTTTTTATCATTACTCACCGTACAGTCGGTAATTTCTCCGGCAGTCGACGGTACGGTATAGCATAAAGCAGGAGAAACGGAAAGAAGCTCAATATTTCCGGAACAGGTTCCGTCGAATACGATTCTGAATTTTCCGATATAGGAATCGGGTATCGGAAAGGTACAGGAGACAACTCCGTTTCCTTCCGGTATCTCACAGGTAAGGGACAAATTTTCACTGTACTCGGTAGAACTCAACGAGGTATAGTAAAGAGTGAGCGAACGGCAGGAGGAGCTATTAATAAGCCGGACTTTAATTCCGGAGCCTCCGCTGAAATCGGTCACATAGGGAGCTTCCGCTTCGATATACTGATTGCTTCCGGTAAGTCCGACCGAGAAAACACTGTTATTTTCCGTAAGCGTACAACCGGAGACAATGTACTCCGGAGCAAGATATCTTGCATGGAGAACCGCTTTATCAGACAGCGAAGCACCGAACATATCGACAAGAAAGCGGAAGCTTCCGCTTTGGGAGGATGTTACCGATATTTTAAGAGAGGAAATTTTTCCGGAAATTTTGTTTTCGGTAAGGTCGAAAAAGACAGTCTGCCACCCGCCCGAAGATACGGGGGAAGAAGAGGTATAGACCCCGCCCTTTGAGGTTATAGTAAGGGAAACAAAAGCATTGCCCGCGCTTTCGGGAATCCAAACGGTAAGACAAAAATAGGAGAATTGTCCGGGATCGGACAGCCGATCGGGTTTTTTGGAGAGAATTATCTCCTCGCCGGCTGTATAGTCCTCGGAGGTCAGAAGCAAAGAACGACTTCCCTCGTAAACGGAATAAGGAGCCTGATTAAGACCTGTGACCGCTTCCGGAGAAGCTCCCGTCACGGTCCAATCTACGGTAGCGCGGTTAAAATCGTCCTCAACAACGTCAAGACAGCTTGCAAGAACGCGGCTATCAACGCCGGTCAGCACTTCATTTGTACTTGCCGCAGAGACGGAAAGCATACCGGAAAAGCTCCGTAAAACCGCGGCAGCAAAGGCAACAGATAAAAATATACCTGTCAATCTGATTAAGCTTTTTTTCTTCAATTCCGCACCTCCTTTTCCGCATATATCTATTCACTGATTATTGTAGCATATATTTATTAAAATTTCCATAGATTTTATAAATATTCGTAAACAATATTTTGAAAATAATCTTTGAAGGAAATTTATTGTGCCCGAACAATTCGCCCTCATGCCGTATCCGAAGATATTGTTGATTTTTTCGCGGGAAAATCGTTTTTTCAGTAACGGAAACGCGGAAAACGAGAAGTTTTTTGATGCGGAATGCAACTCATTAAAATCCCATCGCCTAAAAATAACACAAAGGGGAGTGCCTCGTATGAATGAGACACTCCCTTGACACAGATCTTACCGGCAAAACGCCGGAATTTTTTCTAAGGCAATACCGCACAATGATTGTTGTGCAGTTGCGCCGCCGGATTTTTCGTCA
>USPP01000207.1 GCA_900556615.1 uncultured Eubacteriales bacterium | reverse complement strand
GCTTGTTTCCATGATTGTGACAAAAGCTGTAAAAATGGCTCAGATGATGAATGTGCCGATTATCGGAGTTATAGAAAATTACAGCTACCTTGTCTGTCCCGACTGCGGGAAGAAAATCAGCGTGTTCGGCGAAAGTCACCTTAACGAAATAACGGATAAGCTGAAAATCGATCTTCTTGCGAAAATTCCGATTGACCCGGAGCTTGCATCAGTCTGCGACAAGGGACTTATCGAGCTGTTTGAGGGCGATTGGATGGAGAACGCATGCAATAAAATCGAAAAGCTGTAATATACTGTTATCGGTGATAGTATGAAATTCTGTTGTCTTACCGAGCTATTTAAGAAGGAAATAATTTGTATGGAGGACGGGCGCAAACTCGGATATCCTACCGATGTGCAAATAGACTGCCGGTGCGGTCAGGTACTCAACTTTATTGTACCGTGCAGAGGCGCGTTTCCCTTTTTCGGCGGTAAGGACTGTGTAAAAATTTCCGGAGGTAGCTTCGTGATAGATGCCGGAAGCGACGGAATCCGTTCTGACAATGAGGAGGATTCGGCGCGCGGGTATGTATATATCAAGGGAGGCAGCTTTGATATAACAGCGGGAAATGACGGAATCCAGGCGGAAACCTTGCTGAAAATAGAGGGCGGAGAATTTAAAATCGTAACGGGAGGCGGCAGCGTCAATGCGTCGACGACGCCTGACGGAAGCATGAATCCCGGATGGGGCGGCTGGGGACGAGCGCCGAAGAAGAATCAGCCAAAGGACTTAAGGCGGCCTCTTCCATCATCATTTCCGGAGGCAGCTTTGATATAGATTCTTCCGATGATTCGCTTCATTCAAACGGTACTGTTGAAATAATCGAAGGCAGTATTATTGCAAGCTCGGGTGATGACGGAGTCCATGCCGATTCTTCTCTCTCTGTAAGCGGAGGAATAGTCAATATAAAAAAGAGCTATGAAGGGCTTGAGAGCTCCGATATCAGCATATCCGGAGGAAATATCTCGGTAACAGCTTCCGATGACGGCTTAAATGCGGCGGGAGGAAATGATTTATCGTCAGTTAACGGCAGACCGGGACAGGGAATGTTTTCTTCTGCTATAGGAACGATCAGCATTTCGGGCGGATATATATTTATTAATGCTTCAGGAGACGGCATAGACAGTAACGGAACACTTTCCGTAAGCGGAGGAATCACTTTGGTTTCCGGTCCTACCGACAACGGAAACGGAGCGCTTGATTATGAAAGCTCTGCCACAGTGAGCGGAGGTGTGCTGATTGCGCTTGGAGGCGCCGGTATGGCGCAGGGGTTCAGCTCGGCGGAAAATCAGGGAGCGATCTTAGTTTCCTTCAGTACACAGAATGCCGGAACATCGATTGCTCTCTGTGACAGCAACGGTAAGGTTATCGTTTCCTTTACAGCGCCGAAAGCATATCAGTCGGCGGTAATCACCGCACCGGGAATCGATAGCGGAAACACTTATACCCTTGTGTCAGGGGCGGAGGTCAGCGGAGCCGACGAAAACGGATATGCCGAAAATACCGTTAAATCGGGAGGAACCGTTCTTGCGGAAATGGAAATGACGTCTTCTCTTTACGGTTCTTCCGGAGGACAGATGAACCCCGGAGGGCAGATGAATCCCGGTGCACAGGGGGGATTCAGACCGGGCGGAAAACGTTAAGGCAATACCGCACAGTGTACAGCTAACGCCTTTATTGCGCATATGCTTACCTCTATTCCGTCAACCTTCATAAATTTCGTTGGTAGATGAGTCGCTCTTGCCTTCTCAATATGTATTGTCTGACGAAAAATCTGGCGGCGCAGCTGCACAACAATCATTGTGCGGTATTGGCCTTAAAGCATATTGCTTTAAGAGTTCCGGAATAACGGGAAGCCTGAATATAATACGGGAATTTTTATTGATATAGGAAAATAATAAAATCCAAAAGACTGTTTACCTTCGTGCGAACAGTCTTTTGGATTTTATGGCGAGACGGTCGGGGGTATTGCTCCGGATCGCAGTGATATGTTATGAAAGCTTATTTTGCAGTCTGAGATTATCGGCTATCATGGCGATAAACTCGGAATTTGTCGGCTTTCCCCGATTATTCTGTATGGTATATCCAAAGTAGGAATTTAAGGTTTCGACGTCTCCCCTGTCCCAGGCAACTTCAATGGCATGGCGTATGGCACGCTCTACTCTTGATGAGGTAGTAGAGTATTTTTTTGCTACTGAGGGATAAAGTATTTTGGTTACGGAATTTATGATATCGGAGTCCTCTATCGTGAGCATAATGGCGGTTCTCAGATACTGATAGCCTTTTATATGAGCGGGAACACCAATTTGGTGAATTACCTTTGTAACCTGTGTTTCAATATCCGGTTCTCTGCCGCGGGATACGGCGCGTTTTCCGGCATTACGGACCGAGTATATTCTGCGTATTCTTTCATCGAGCTGTTTATAATCAATAGGGCGCAGCATACAAAAATCGGCTCCTGCTTCAGTTGCCTCGGCAAACATATTTTGGTTGTTAACCACTGAATACACCATGAATGCGGGTACTCCGTCAGGCTGTAGATTTAAAAGCTGCGATCCTTTTATTACCTGTATACAATCAAGCTTTGAAAGCCATATGTCGGTAAGGACAATATCCGGATGAACCTTGTCGATTTTGTAAAGTGCATCTTCTCCGTTTGTTGCTTCTTCAATGAGCTTGTAACCGAGTCCGGTAAGGTTGGAGCGACAGCTCCGTCTGAAATCTGCGTTTTCATCTGCTATCAGTATTTTAATGTTCTGTTCCATTTGAGTACACTCCGTTAATTTTTTTATTATGTCAATATAATACCATATTTTGGAAAATTTTGCAATACCCGCCATAAAAAATAATTAACAAAAATTTCCATATATTTTATGACATAATGCACAAAAGGTCGAAAAACAACCGGATTACTCCGTTTTTATCTCATGAAAAACACATATCCAAAGAAATATTCGCATAATATTTCAGTATAAGAGAATAAAGGCAATACCGCGGGGACGGAAGCGCAGTCCTATTTTTCGCCAGACGAGACAAATTGAGAAGGCAAGAGTGACTCCTTTGCCGGGAAAATTTGTGAAGGGAATCTCTAACAATTCAATGTACATAGATGGCAAAGAGCTTTCTTAGTCAGGCTAAACAAAAATCCCGCAGACAGCGTATCCATCTGTCAAGGATTTTTGCGACAAATGACGGAAAACAGATCGAGCCGGTCTTGGGCAGTGATTTTGAGAGGCCACTAAAGGATGACGAAAAATTGCCCGGCAGATGCATTTATCAAGACGCAAGCCGTGAACCTTGCGGTAATGCCTAAAAAACAAGATACAGCGGCGTAAGAAAGAGAAGCTTTTCTAAGGAATCACCTGAATGAATCGTCAACGGATCTTTGCGGCAGATGATTGCCCGGCATCTGTAGTTGCGTCAAGGCGCAACTACTAAAAACCTTGAAATATGAACCATATTCCTGCGTTTTTTCCTTGCCGTTCAAAAAATTATCTCGGAAATCTGCATAGCCGATTAATTCAGCGATTCCCTAACGCCGGGAAAGGTGGAGAATATGAATATTAAAATGAGGCTTTCGATTTTTTGCTGTATAGCGGCATGTATGTTGACAGTAGCGGTACCGCTTATCTCTGAGGCAACATACGGAGGACGCGGAGCTGAAGCGGGAGTGAAGGATTCCGGAAACCTGGTATATATTCCTGTAAAGGATGCGGAGGAAAGCACGCCGGAAACGGTATGGGAGGAACCCCCGGAGGGGGATTCCTTGACGTCAGACGGCACCTCTGACAATATCGGCAACCTCCCTGTTTATAATGGAGATTTTACAATAACGGTGCTTGACGCAAAAACAGGGGAAGCAAGCGAGATGGAGCTTGACGATTACATAACGTGTGTCGTAGCGGCTGAAATGCCATATACCTTTAACAGTGAAGCGCTGAAGGCGCAGGCTGTTGCGGCGAGAAGTTATTGCCTATATAAGATACTCAACGGATCGGGACATGAGAATGCCGATGTGTGTACGAGCTATGCTCACTGCGCCGCTTTTGTGTCGGACGACAGTCTTGTAAACAAGTACGGAGAAACAACGGCGAAAAAGATACTGAAAAAGGTAAGAGAGGCGGTAGAGGCTACCTCCGGTCAGATAATTACCTATAAAGAAAAACCGGCG
>USPP01000206.1 GCA_900556615.1 uncultured Eubacteriales bacterium | reverse complement strand
TGGATTATTATGAATTTAAATGGTCAAAATTGCGGATTTCATCCGCAAAACCCGACTTCGTGAGGCAGTCGCACTAATGTGCGACTGCCCCATAGACAAGTCAAAAATGCTCTGAATGCCGCATGGAGGCTGCTTTTTTGACTTGTTCAGTAGACATTAAATAGAGACAACCCCAAAAGATGAAAAAAGTAACTGTTAACGGGAATTATATTGATTTAATTTGGTATTTATGGTATAATAATATAAAATATTTTCAATTAAAGACAAAAAGCTGTTGATCGGATATACAGCAAAACAAATAGGATATTAAGGATATAGTTATAGCATGATAACCATTCAGGACTTAGCAAAAAGCTGCGGCGTCTCAGTCGCAACCATATCGAGAGCCTTTTCTCCCAATGGAAAAATCAATTCTCATACCAGAGAGTTGATCTTACAAAAAGCTAAGGAGCTAAATTATGTTCCGAACACGATTGCAAGAAGTCTTCAAAGCAAGCAAACCAATTCTATCGGTATTATCGTCCCCGAAATTACCAATTCCTTCTATTTTTCCGTTATTCAGAGAATGGAATATCAATACCGGGAAAAAGGCTATCATTTCGTTATCGGGTTTTATCAGCGCGGACTTTCCTGCGAATCGGATATAATCGAAAACATGGCCTCCTGCCGTGTTGACGCCCTCATCTTTTCCCCCACCGACAGAGAAAGCGAAACTGTACTGAAAAGATGCTTTCCGCAGGGAAATATTCTTCAATTGTTTTGCAAAACATATGACGAGTATCCAAGCCTTGTAATCGATGATATTGCCGGAACAGCAAATGCAGTTGAATATCTGATTTCCAAAGGTCACAGCAAAATACTTTATTACGGGGAGCAATCGCGGTCTGTGGGATATACGGAAACAATGAAGAAACACGGAATCGATATTTCCGATCTGTATTATCCGTCTTATTTTCTGGAAGCTTTTGACGCGGGTGAATGTATAAAAAAAGCAAATCCTACCGCAATCCTTGCCATTGCAAAGTGGTCCGAGAGCGTTGTATCAGCTCTGCACCGTATGGGACTTCGCATTCCCGATGATGTAAGCCTTATCGCCTATGACGATGTTGAATGGACACGTATGCTTGATATTACGACAGTATCACATCCTCTTGACAGCATCGCCGCCGTTTCTATTGAAATTTTACTTAAAGGTCTTTCTGACGGTTCTATCATACTTCCGGTACACAAACAGATCAATCCGTACCTTGTTATACGCGATTCCGTCAAACAAATATAAATCAATATCATTTGAATTGAACGGTTTCGTACCGAATCCCAAAGGGGCAGCGGACCCTATTCGAATATAACCAAACCTTTCCGCGGCTGTGACAGGGATAAACCGGAAATCTCGCAAAAGCATAGCGATAGAATAAAATACAATTGAAATAGGACGCTTTCCATTGCAACACCGCATTTAAGGCAATACCGCACAATGATTGTTGCAGTAGCGCCGCCGGATTTTTCGTCAGACAATACAAATTGAAGAGGCAAGAGAGCGATTCCTCTGCCGACGAAATTGGTGAAGTATGACCAAGCAAATTCGCAATAAAGGCATCAGCCGGTAATTGTGCGGTGTTGTCTTAAGATAACCTCCCAATAAATCTGCGACAAGTACAAAGAAAAATCTCCTGATAATAAATTAAGAGCGCCCTGCCCTATTAAGGTGAGGCGCTCTTGGCGTTCGTTTTATAAAATAAATGATATCAGAAAAAAATCAATAATCAGAAAATTTCTAAATACAGCATAATGTATATATTTTTCTCTGCTCATTATTCACCAAAATACCGGAATTTGTAAGAAATCAATAAATGACGAAATTGATACACTGCACAAAACCCAATAAATCAATCTTTGGGGAATACAAATAAAAACGCAGTAAAAGTCTTAAGGCAATACCGCACAATGATTGTTGTGCAGTTGCGCCGCCGGATTTTTCGTCAGACGATATAAATTGAGGAAGCAAGAGTAACTCCTCTGTCGACGAAATTTGTGAAGTATGACGGAAAAGCTGCAAGCAAATGTGCAATAAAGGCGTTAGCTGTGTACCCGGCGGTATTGCCTTCATAAGGATTTCATCATGAAAAAGAGGCTGTTAAAAAACTTGATGTTTTTTAACAGCCTTATAAATTGCGGACGAAAATTCGATATTTTTTTCGGACTTGCTCCGATTTCGGTTGGAGTAAAACCGGATGCCGCATGAATCGATAGACCGGATAAAAGGCGGACGGGAAACCGTTTATTGTCTGAACCGGTTGTTTTGTCTTGCTGTTTTACACTTCAGATGTTTACTGTATCGGCAAAACGCTGTCTTCCTGACGGCAGGATCTGTGTAAGAGGACTTCTCATGTTCATGAGACAAATCAGGGGAAAATTCGATGCGGCGGTAAAAAGCTTTAAGGGAATACCGCACAATGATTATTGCACAGATGCGCCGCAAAAATAGTGCGATATTTCCTTAACACTGTACCTGACTACTGTAGATATTTTGGAATCATTGCCTTCAGTCTTTGTATCGTATTATTGTCACATTCAGGCACAGCGGAAAGGGGGAACGGAATGCAGAGAGTATCATACTTTGCAGTACAGAGCTTTCTGAAAGGAAGAAGCTCAATTTTCCTCAGATTAGAATAAGGTGAAACAAGTCTGATGATTTCGGAAATTTCTTCTTCGGAATCCGTGATTCCCGGTACAACAACATGGCGTATCCACAGTGGTACAGATAATTTTTCGGTCAGCGACAGAAATTTGAATACTTCGGATAAGCTGCCGGAACAGTACTTTCGATAAAGCTCGTCCGATATAAATTTAACATCGCATATTACGAGATCGGTAAGATTTAACAGTTCCTCCGTATATTCGTTCGCTCCGATTCCGGAGGTGTCTATGGCGGTATGTATATTGCTTCGGCGGCAGAGTGAAAAAAGATCGGCGACAAATTTACTTTGCAAAAGAGGCTCTCCTCCACTTACTGTAACGCCTCCGGAATCCCCGAAGTAGGGGATGCATCTTCTTATCTTGTGAAAAATTTCCTCTGCCGTCATCTCAAATCCGCCGGATGCTTGCCATGTTTCAGGATTATGACAGTAAATACATCTGAGAAGACATCCCTGCATAAATACAAGATATCTAACTCCGGGACCGTCAGCAGCTCCGAGACTCTGAAGAGAACTGATTCTGCCTTTCATTTACAGCGTCTCATGGAAGGTTCTGGATATGACTTCCTTTTGCTGTTCCCTTGAGAGCTTATGGAAATTAACGGCATATCCTGATACTCTTATGGTGAGATTCGGATATTTATCGGGATTTTCCATAGCGTCAATTAGGGCTTCGCGGTTCAGAACGTTTATGTTGATATGCTGAGCCATCTTACTGAAATAGCCGTCGATTATGCCGGAGAGATTTGCATATCTTGTTTCATCGTCATTTCCGAGCGCCTGCGGGATAATAGAGAAGGTATTGGAAATGCCGTCTTTACATATATCGTAGGATATTTTTGCTACCGAGTTAAGTGACGCAAGAGCACCGTTTTTTTCTCGGTTATGCATGGGGTTCGCACCGGGAGCAAAGGGCTCTCCAGCTTTGCGGCCGTCGGGAGTAGAGCCTGTTTTCTTTCCGTATACGACATTTGACGTAATAGTGAGAATTGACAGAGTATGCTCAGCGTTTCTGTATGTGGGGATTTTTCTCAGCTCGGCAAGGAATTTTTCGACCTGCTCAACGGCAAGCATGTCCACTCTGTCATCGTCGTTTCCGTAGGTAGGAAAGCTTCCTTCTGTCATAAAATCAGTGATAAGCCCTGTGCTGTCGCGTATTACCTTTACTTTTGCGTATTTTATAGCCGAAAGAGAATCGGCAAGTACGGAAAGACCGGCCGCACCAAACGCCATAAAACGGTGAACGTCAGTATCGTGAAGCGCCATTTGGGTTTTCTCATATGCGTACTTATCATGCATATAATGTATCATATTCATGGCGGTTACATAGGTACGGGCAAGCCAGGGACGGTATCTGTCAAGAAGAGCGATAACTTTATCATACTCAAGATACTCTCCTGAATAGGGCTCTGAAGCCGGAGCAACCTGCTTCCCGCTTTTTTCATCGCGTCCGCCGTTCAGACTCATAAGAAGCAGCTTGGCAAGGTTTGCTCTTGCACCGAAAAACTGCATATCTTTTCC
>USPP01000205.1 GCA_900556615.1 uncultured Eubacteriales bacterium | reverse complement strand
CCCCCAATGCACACATGAAAGGAACCTTCGCCATGGAAGAAAACAATTTCAAAACCGATAATAACTTTATTCACGAAATCATTGACGCCGACCTTGCATCCGGATATAATACCACCGTCCACACGCGCTTTCCTCCGGAGCCTAACGGATATCTTCATATCGGATCGGCAAAAGCGATCTATATTAACTATTCCACCGCAAAAAAATACGGAGGAAAGTTTAACCTCCGCTATGACGATACCAATCCCGCCAAGGAGGATACCGAGTATGTAGATTCGATATACAGCGATCTCATCTGGCTGGGTGCGATCCCAGACGGAGGTGTGTATTACGGCTCGGACTATTTCGACAAATGCTATGAATATGCCGTAAAGCTGATCAAGGACGGCAAAGCCTATGTTTGCGATCTCTCCGCCGACGAGATGAGAGAATACAGAGGCACTCTTACCGAACCAGGAAGAAACAGCCCCTACCGCGACCGCAGCGTTGAAGAAAATCTTGACCTCTTTGAACGAATGAAAAACGGAGAGTTTCCCGACGGAAGCCGCACTCTCCGCGCCAAGATCGACATGGCGTCTCCTAATATCAATCTCCGCGACCCTGCGATCTACCGTATTGTTCATACCGCTCACCACCGTCAGGGAGATAAGTGGTGTATCTATCCTCTTTATGACTTTGCCCATCCGATTCAGGACGCGCTGGAGGGAATTACTTATTCTCTGTGCTCAATAGAATTTGAAAACCATCGTCCGCTTTATGAGTGGGTTGTTGATAATATCGGCTCGTTTTCTCCTAAGCCCAAGCAAAGAGAATTTGCCCGTCTTAACGTTACTTATACCGTAATGAGCAAGCGTTATCTCCGTAAGCTTGTTGAGGAGAAGCTGGTGGACGGGTGGGATGATCCGCGTATGCCTACGATCTGCGGCTTGCGCCGCCGCGGCTTCACTCCTTCCTCCATCTTTGAATTTGTAAGACGCGCAGGCGTTGCAAAGGCATACAGCATTGTCGATATCGAACTGCTTGACCACTGTATCAGAGACGAGCTTAATATGACCGCGCAGCGCCGTATTGCGGTGCTTGATCCTTTAAAAGTCGTGATTACAAATTATCCCGAGGACAAAACCGAATACTTCAGCGTCAGCAACAATCCCAACGATGAAAATGCCGGAACAAGAGAGCTTCCCTTTACAAGAGAGCTTTATATCGACAGAGAGGATTTTGCCGAGGTTCCTCCTCCCAAATTCTTCCGTTTAAAGCCCGGCGGAGAAGTCCGGCTTATGGGAGCGTATATTATAAAGCTGAACGAAATCGTCAGAGACAGTCAGGGAGATATAACCGAGCTTCGCTGTACGGCGGATATTGAGACAAGAAATAGCAATCCCGCTGACGGCAGAAAAATCAAAGGAACGATTCACTGGCTTTCGGCAGAATACTCCGAATCGGCAACGGTAATGCTTTATGACAAGCTTTTTACAATAGCCAACACAGGAGAGATTCCCGAAGATAAAACCTACGACGATTATTTAAATAAAGATTCTGTAAAGAAGCTTGAGAACTGTAAGATTGAACGCTCTCTTGCCGATGCAAAGCCGGGAGAACGCTTCCAATTTGTCCGTACGGGTTATTTCACTCCCGATTCCAAACATCCCAACACCTTCATAAGAACCGTTACTTTAAAGGACAGCTATAAACCGCAATAATCAGAATCCCGACAGCCGCCGCAGATATCAACTCCTGCGGCGGTTTTTCAAAATTCAGTAGCAGAAAAATTCGTTGATATGCACAACTGATTTATGACAGCATATTCTTGACTTATTTTGCGATTAACGTTATAATAAAGAAACTATTTTTTGAAAAGGAAAATCCCGTAAATGAAACGTTTTATCAGTTTTTTTCTCACAATTTTACTCTTCTGTTCTTTTGGTTTTTTCTCCTGTAATTTTGAAAAGGCTGTCTATGACAATGCAGAGCTTACTCAAACCTTCGAAGTGGAGGAATACGGTATTAAAATTTCCGCTCCGAACAATTTTGAAGAAAACGACTCGTCCTTTGATCTGCAGCTTACAAACAAAAATAAATCATTATACTTTGGAATTTTCGGATTTTCAAAAGCCAATTTGAGCAACGGCACTACAGTAAGAGATATTTTCGAAAATCAAAAAAACGATCTCTTTTCAAAAAGAGACAATGTAAAGGTAACGGTTGCCGAGAAAACAGATAATCTCAACGGTAAAAACATTTGTTCTGCGGTTTATCAAGCAGACAAGGACGGAAATACCTTTGAGTACTATGTTGCCATAATTGAATTTGACAGCTCGGATAGCTTTGCTTATATCTGTGTTTCCATGAATTCCGGAGATTATAATACATATGGCACGCTGATCCGCTCTATGGCAGAGAGCATGACGGCAGAAGCCGCAAAGGGGAACGAGAATACAGATTCCGTAAAGATGAAAGACATCTCCGTTCCAAGCATAGGAATCCGTCTGAGCATCCCCGAAGAATGGACAGAAGTAAGCAGTCAATTTGATTATCAGGCAAACGCCAAAGACGAAAGCATCGGCTGCTATATCTACGGATATTTAAAATCAGACATTTCCTCAACTGCTGAAGAGCTTTTTGAAGAACAGAACAGCTTACTCCTTGAAGCACAGAAAAACGTTGCTGTAAAAGATGAAATGCAGACCGAAAAACTAAACGGGAAAACCATTTATTCCATATCCTATACGGGAGATTACGGCACTTCAAAATTTGTATATGATCTATACATGATAGAGTTCGATGCTCCCTCAAACAGACTTTTATGGGTTGCCGTTTTGGGATGGCCCTCCGCAACGGAACAAAACGCCGATGTGATCCCTGAAATCATAAACAGCATTACATCGCAGGGATAATGTATTCAGCGATACTAATCTGCTTTCTCAAAACAACACGTCGGGTTCATTTTAGAACTGAAGGTTTCAATGAATACTCTCTTTCCTGGTTGTAAGCTTATTAACGAGGAAAATCCTAAAATAATTACAAAAAAACAGATCTTTCTTGAAATAGGGGGATCCGTTTTTTGTTATTATGCAGACATTAATATAGTTGATTCCTATCTCGTCCTACTCCAATATTCCTCCCTCAAGATCATAAACTATAGGGGTTATCTCTATCAAATGCAGCGGCGGCCGAGAATAAAGCTACTATACTCTGGCATAAGCTCTCGTGTTTAAAAGGAAATAATCCCTGTCTCCGAATTTTTCAAGCAAACGAGGAAAAAGGACAAAAAATTTTATTTTCAGATAAAAAGCCCTTGCATTTTTTATTTTATATGATATAATCTTATATGTTTATTTAAGAAAAAATATTGCCTGCCGTCAGGAAGACGGTCGCAGGGGAAAGGTTGAACGGCGTTTGCCGGAAGAATCAAAAAATACTATGTACGACAAGGTTGTTGAAATTATTGCGCGTCAGCTTCAGATCGATACCGATATCATCGACGAACACACTAAAATTATGGAGGATCTCGGAGCAGACTCTCTCGATGTTGTTGAAATGCTTATGGCAATGGAGGAAAGCTTCGGTATTACCATTCCCGACGAGGATATCGAGGAACTCGTAACAGTCAGCGACATCGTTGAATATGTGGAAAGCAATATGTAATTAGAGTTTAACCGGAGTTTTAATACAATATAATTTATCCGGTATACGGGCAACGGGTCTTGCGCTTGCCCGGTTTTTATTTTTCTGTTGAAACAATTCCGCATCATAGAAACAAAAATAAGCATTAAACCTATACCGCATCCGATGTAAAGCTCTTTCCTCAGCCGGCTGTGCCGGAAAATCCGATTAACGTATAAGAGGCGTAATCATAAAAGTTATACTGATAATAAGAATTTTGCCGAACTAAAAACGCCTGCCCGGTTTTCTTCCGAGGAATGAGAAATGCGAAACCCCTTCTACCGTATATTTTAAGAGTCAGCTTAACCCGGATTTATGATAAGGTCTTACCTGTATTCTGCAAAACACCATAATACCAATTTAGGAGGCAGGAGCGCGACTCCTCCGCCGACGGAATTTGTGAAGTATGATAGAAAAGACGCAGGAATATGCGCAATAAAGGCGTTAGCTGTGCATCCGGCGGTATTGCCTTAAAAACCTTGCACTTAGACAAATCAAAAATGCTCTGAAGGGGCAGTCGCACTAACGTGCGACTGCCCCACGAAGTCGGGTTTTGCGGATGAAATCC
>USPP01000204.1 GCA_900556615.1 uncultured Eubacteriales bacterium | reverse complement strand
ATGAGTTAACTGCCGTGAAAAAAAGCGCTTCAGTATTTACAAAAGAAAAGCTTCTTTATCACTTAAGACTTCTTGAGGATGCCTATATTATAATGCAAAGAGGCTCTGCTTTAAAGCGCATCTGCGCTGAAATGACGCTGATAAAAATGACCGATGACAAAACCTCCGACAGCAATGAGGCTCTTCTGTCCCGAATTGCGGCATTGGAGGAAAAGCTTGCCGCGGGAACTATAAGTTATCAGAAAAACGAGGAATCCTCTCCGATAAATCCCGCGTTGGATCCGGCAGCCGATAATCCGATATCGACCATAAAGGCAAATTCGGAAAAAAAAGATTATGTTGAAAACGAAAATAAACCGATCGAGTCGTGGAGTGAAATCGTAAAGGCAATTGAGAGAAGCGATATGGGGCTTGCCTCCGCTCTCAAGCTTGCTTCAGGTAAAATATCCGATAATAATAAAATTATTATTTCAGTCGGAGACAGCTTTTCAAAGATGCTTATAGAAAAAGAGGGGAATCCTCTGCTTATTGCTTCCGCAATCAACTCCTCCGGAGAAATTTCCGAGATTGCTCCCGATAATATTACAGTAGTCATCAATAAAAGCAATAACAGCGAATCAGATTTTCTCGCTGACTTTTGACAAAAATAAAGCAAAAAATCAAATCGAAAAATGATGGGTACAGACATTGTTCAGCCCTTATTGAAAATATTAGCAAAGGAATGGAATTTTATTTATGAAAGCAAGATTACCGCAGGGAATGGGAGGCGGTTCCTCCAATATGCAGGGAATGGTCAGACAGGTACAGAAAATGCAGGAGCAGATGACACAGCTTCAGGAAGAACTCGATTCCCGCGAATATGAGATAAACGCCGGGGGCGGAGCCGTTACCATTAAAATCAATGGAAAGAAAGAGATTCTTTCTATATCAATGAAGCCCGAAATCGTCGATCCGGACGATATTGAAACCTTAAGCGACGTTTTGATTGCCGCCGTAAACGAGGCAATTCGCAAGGTTGAGGAAGTCAACTCTACCGAAATGTCCAAGGTCACGGGAAATGTCTCCATTCCCGGTCTGTTCTGAAATCTGATTGTTTAAGTGGATTTTCAGCAAAGATTCGTTTCTGTTAAAACTGTTTCATTTATTATCGCCGTTATTACCGGTCCTTCCGGCATAGAAAAAGCCGGCAGAATCAGAAAAATTTTGACAGTTACAAAAAACAATGACCGTTAGCTTGAAATATAAAACATAACAAAATTTCACGATTTTTACAGAGATTTAGGCAATACCGCACAATGATTGTTGTACAACTGCGCCGCCAGATTTTTCGTCAGACGATGCAAATTGTAGAGGCAAGAGTGGCGCTCCTCTGCCTACGAAATTTGTGAAGTATGACAGAATAGACACAAGCAAATGCGCATCAAAGGCGATAGCCGTGCACCCAGCGGTATTGCCTTTACTTCGGTAGATATTCGCCAACAATCGTTCCGAGAACAGAACATCCGGCAGACAGTCGGTACTGCTGTTTTTTCTCCAATAAAACCCTTTATTAAAAATTCAGAAGGTTGAATATGTCAGATTATATCGAACCGCTTGAAACACTGATCGAACAATTCAGAAAGCTTCCGGGAGTAGGAAAAAAATCCGCCATCCGTATGGCATTCGGAATTGTCGATATGACCGAGGAAGCAGCAAAAGAATTTGCTGCTTCCATCACTGAGGCAAAATCAAGAATACACTCTTGTTCTCTCTGCGGAAACATTTGCGAAGGGGAAATTTGCCCAATTTGTTCCGATGCCAAAAGAGACTGCTCGGTCATTTGTGTTGTAGAAGACACAAGAGCTTTACTGTCAATGGAGCGTGTAAAGGATTTCAACGGATTATATCATGTTCTCGGAGGTACGATCTCTCCGATTGACGGCAGGGGACCTGACGATATAAATCTTTCGTCTCTGCTCTCCCGAGTTTCGGAAGGAAACGTGAAGGAAGTAATTGTTGCAACCAATCCTACCATTGACGGCGAAACAACCGCTATGTATATTTCAAAGCTGCTCCGCCCGTCCGGAATGAAAGTAACCCGTCTTGCTTACGGCATTCCCGTCGGCGGAGATCTTGATTACGCCGATGAGATGACTTTGCTCCGAGCTATCGATGGACGCAAGGAAATCTGAATCATATGGAAAGAGTTATCTGGGATTTTAACGGCACGATACTTGACGATGTCGATATCGGAATTGAAACGATCGATACGCTCCTTAAAAGATACGGACTTCCTTTGATACAAACCAGAGAACGGTATTATGAGGTTTTCGGCTTCCCTGTCATAGACTATTACAGAAAAATAGGCTTTGATTTTGAAAAGCTTGATTTTTCTGCCCTTGCAAACGAGTGGGTTGAACTCTATCTCGAAAAAGTCAGAAAAGCACCGCTCCGAGAGGGCATATATAATGTTATATATGGAATTAAAAATGCCGGAATTAAACAAACCGTATTATCGATGACAAAGCTTTCCATGTTAACCTATCAGCTTGATCTCCTCGGAATCGCTGATATATTTGATGAAATATACGGTCTTGATGATATATATGCCACAAGCAAGCTAAAGCTTGCCGAAAAGTGGAGAAACGAACATCCCGAAGAGAAAGCAATATATATCGGAGATACTTCACATGATGCAGAGAGCGCCGAAATCATCGGAGCTGAATGCCTGCTTCTTGCGGGAGGACATGAAGGAATTGACTCGCTGAAAAAATCCAAAGAGAAAATCATACATTTACCGACCGAGATTTTTAGCTATATTAAGGTAATACCGCCGGGTTCTGATGGTGCAGATATGCAGTCATATTTTTCGTCAGACGATACCAATTGAGAAGGCAAAAGTAATTTAATATGCCCGAAAAATTGGCGAAGTATGACGGAAAATTGCCCTGCAGACGCGTCATCAAGGTGCAAGCCATGAAACTATTTAATAATAAAAATAACCAAAGATTCCGAAACGTTGTTTGCGTTTCGGAATCTTTGATTTAATCACCTTTTTGGATGTTACTCCTTCTGAAAACATATCTGCCAGACCGCCGATCAGAACAGACAAGCGGTTTACTAAAATCCCGTTTAGTCTTCAGAATTTGTATCGGCAAGAGCCTGAAAGCTTGCCGCCGTTTTACTCGCACCTGAAGTTCCGGAATATATTCGACTCACTGTATTATTGTAGTATTTGAGTATAAAAAATCCCAATGCAATGAAAATAGCAAACACGGCAACTGCAATAAAAAGGGAGGAAAGCTTAAAGGACTTTCCTTTTATTTTTTGAGAGCCATTATTTTCGTATTTATCATAACTGAGTCTGTATCGGCATCCACCATACGCAGAATCAGGTCTTTCCATAACAACGGCATTCTGCTCCCTGCCGTTCTTATCATTACCGTTCACCCAAACACCCTCCGAAAAGCAGAAAATGATTTCTGAATATCACATATCATGACATCTGAATATATATTACCAAACAATTATAAACAATTCATGTATCATTTGTTGATATTTTATGCAGGCTTTGTAAATATTGCTGAAATAAAAATTTCATCTCAGTCATTTGTTAGTTTACCGTTACATTGCAAACCATCAAATCTCTTCTGCCTGAGAATCTCATAAGCAGCGATGGCAACGCTGTTGCTGAGATTTAAGCATCTGCGCTCAGAAAGCATCGGTATTCTTACCGTTCTTTCTATATTGGAAGCAAGTAATTCTTCGGAAAGTCCGGAGGATTCCTTGCCAAATACAATAAAAACACGTTCCGGATATATGATATCTGCATAACAGCTTCTTCCCTTTTGAGAAAAAAAGTACATTTCTTCCTTAAAATTCACAGAAAGAAAATGATCTGTATTATCATAATAATGTATATCCAGTTTGTCCCAATAATCAAGCCCGGCTCTTTTCAATTTTGCACTGTCAATCCTGAAGCCCAAAGGCTTAACAAGATGCAGCGAAGCGCCTGTCACAGCACAGGTTCGGGCAATATTACCGGTATTCTGCGGAATTTCAGGTTCTATTAGGCAAATATTTAAATGATTCATACATCCTCTGATCAGAAACAAAAATTAGAGCAATACCGCACCATGATTGTTGAGCAGTTGCGCCGCCGGATTTTTCGTCAGACAATACAAATTGAGGAGGCAAGAGCGACTCCTCTGCCGAGGGAATTTGTGAAGGTTGACGGAAAAGATACAGGCAAATGTGCAATAAAGACGT
>USPP01000203.1 GCA_900556615.1 uncultured Eubacteriales bacterium | reverse complement strand
GTGGTCTATGATTTCAAGCCACTCAAATGCTATAGTTATTATTCCCACTCAATTGTAGCGGGAGGCTTACCTGTGATATCATAGACCACTCTGCCGACGCCTCTGACCTCGTTTACAATACGTGCAGAAATCTTTCCGAGCAGCTTATGAGAGAGGGGGGCATATTCGCAGGTCATAAAGTCGGTAGTTCTGACGGCACGGAGAGCAATAGTGCAATTATAGGTTCTGAAATCACCTACAACTCCTACCGACCGGGAATTGGTAAGCACCGCGAAATACTGATCGGCTTTTACGCGGCTGCGCACCATCTCTTCCCGGAAGATAGCATCGGCGTCACGAAGGATATTCAGCTTTTCGGCAGTGACTTCACCGAGAATTCTGATTGCAAGACCGGGACCGGGAAAGGGCTGACGACTGACGAGCGTCTCAGGAAGGCCAAGCTGACGTCCGAGGATCCTAACTTCATCCTTGAACAGACCGCGAAGTGGTTCTACAAGTCCTGTAAAGCCCATATCGGCGGGAAGACCGCCGACGTTATGATGGCTTTTGATTGTTGCGGAATTATTTGCGCCCGATTCTATAACATCGGGATAGATTGTACCCTGCGCGAGAAAGCATCCGACCGATCCTAATTTCTTGGCTTCCGCTTCAAAGGTGCGGATAAACTTTTCTCCTATGATCTTGCGTTTTTCTTCCGGTTCGGTAACACCATTCAGCGCACTGAGAAAATCGGCGGAAGCATCGACTCTTATGAAATTCAGAGCCCTGTTTTTAAAAGCCTCTTCGATTTCATCTCCTTCATTTTTTCTCATGCATCCGTGATCGACGAAAATGCACCACAGCCTGCCGGGGATTGCTTTTGCAAGAAGCGCCGCGCAGACGGAGGAATCTACGCCTCCCGAAAGGCCGAGAAGAACCTTGCCGTCTTTTCCGATCTGATTTCTGATTTCAGAGATCATTCTTGCCTCATAATCAGCCATATTATAATCTCCCTTTGCACCGCAGACACGGTAAAGGAAATTTTTAATCATTTCGGTGCCGTTCGGAGTGTTCTCTACCTCCGGATGGAACTGAACTCCGTAAAGTTTTTTTTGAGTATTAGCAATAGCGGCATTCTCACAATGAGAGGTCGAACCGACCGAAATGAAGCCCTGAGGCAGTACGCTTATTTTGTCTGTATGACTCATAAGACCGATCTGATTTTCTCCGAGTCCTGAGAAGATGGCGCAGTCTGTATCAACCTTGACCTTTGTTCTGCCGTATTCGCTGACCTTACAGGAGGTGACCGTTCCTCCTGTTGAGTATGCCATAAGCTGAATTCCGTAGCATATTCCGAGAATCGGTATTCCGCAGTCGAAAAGCGCGGGATCGCACTTCGGGGAGCCGTCCCGGTAAACACTGTCGGGACCTCCTGTAAGAATGATTCCGATGGGATTCATTGCCTTGATTTCTTCAAGAGGTATATTCCCCGGTTTTATCAGGGAGTAAACGTTGCATTCTCTTACTCTACGTGCGATAAGCTCCTTATATTGCCCTCCGAAATCGAGGACGAGGACAAGCTGATTGCTCATAACTCTATACTACCTTCCGTACGATATATCATTTTAATTATATATTTTCATCGTTTATTTGTCAATCAGCGTATTGACGGTTTTCAGACGGTCGGACAAAATAGTTTGAGATATTTTTTGTGATTGCGGTTTATTTGTATAGCAGATACCTGTCCCGCGGTTCTGTTCTCATAATGAGTATAGGAATCGTGTTGACTGAGAAACATCTTTTCAAGAATTTTTATAATGAAACAGATCGTATCGTCGGCGCAGAAGTCATACGAGTTGAGAGGTCTGTTTTGAAGAAGAGTTTTTGTAAGAAAATCCGATCTGTGTTTTTGTTTGTTTTTATGGTTGTATAGGTGACAAGCTCTTATAAGCCTTTTGTAAGTGTTTATAGATAATATTCAAAAGCGCTTTGTATTAAGGCGCTTTCGCATATTTTTGCTTATTGTTTTATATCTTCACTTTATATTTTCACAGAAATTAGTTTTGTAAAGGTAGGTACCGCTTCAATATCACAAATCAGATAATATATAAACATAGGCGGTGTTATTACATCCATAAGGCGGTTTAGGTTACGTTATTTTATGCCATTATATGATTATCGCGGTTCTAAGCCTTGCAAACAAAGGCTTTACAGGTACAAAATCAATAGAGTTCTCCCAATTTGGAACTTGTTAAGATATAAACACCCTCCCTTTCGTCAAAGTAAAAAGGGAGGGTATCGGAAAATAACATCTGTCCGATAAATCAGAATTTGTTATTCCATATAAACACTGATTGCAATAATATTCAAAGGCTCTCCATCGTTGTCAGGTGCTTTGACATCGTAAAAAGTATAGGTTATAGCTTGCCCTTCGCTATATGCAAATGCTTGGTTACAAATCAACCAAACAACCTCTCCATATTCAGCCTTGTCCTCATCTGAATCTGGGGAAACAAGAATTTTATCACTTGATATTTCAAGAACCTTGCCGTATCCCATATATGCTTTATCCAAAGGAAACTTGGATAAGTCGCAATGATATGTAACAGGTTCGTATGAGCGTTTAAAACAATCGATTCCGTCAATAAAGGAGTTCTCTATACTCTCATTGATTTTGTTTTTATATTCCTCACCAATAGTTAGGGAGCGAGAATTTTCCACGTCAATAAACGTACCGCATTCGGAATGATAGCGCAGTATGTTGTGTGCACCGAATTCAAGCTCGTAGTCATAACCGCAATTGGGAATATCGTTTACCCATTTTCCTTTATTCAAGAGTTCAAGCATCAAATCGTTTTCGTAGTCACGCATAATGAATTTCGACTCACCGTCCGTCAGCTTGGATACCGAAATCGGATGCTCAAACTTCGGATTGGAACAAGAAGCTAAAGAGAAAGCCATTAACACAACTAAAATCAACGATAGTATTTTTTTCATATCATCACACTCCTTGAGCTGATTCTATATTCTTTTGTTTTTTATTTTGAAAACCCGGCAGATAATAAATTATCTTTCAACTAATTTTATCATATTTTTTGCTTCATTTAACGCATATTGAAACTGACAAAGCAGTAGTGCTATTCACAATCGTCAACAGCCAAGACGGACGGTTTTCATCTGCCGTTAACAAGTACGAAATTCCCTGATGGTGCGGCAGACAAACAGCGGGTCATGTACGCCTCCGCAGAAAAAAGGTTTTTAACTTTCCTCGTTGTTGTCGATTCAGGTGATTAGCACTTTTTATACCGGCTTTTCTGCAAAAGGAAAGATAATGTCGAAGCATAGTCCTTTCTGCGTTCCGACGGACAAGCCGAATATCCGATATGATCCCGGTATTCTTTTATTTGTCCGGTATTGGATATCGGAAAGGCTGAGACGCGTTTGGTATTTGGTTTGTCATTTTACGGCTTTTTTTCAATAAATTCTTTATAAATCTTATTTTTAGGTACTCCTCTGTCTTTTGCTGCAGCTTTGACTGCCGACATCCTGTCAAGTCCCATTTTGTTGGTATAATACCGAACATGCTCCGAAATGCTCATTTCCGACCAGAAAGCTTCGGAAGTACCGGCGATATTTCCTTCTACGATAATAACAAGCTCTCCTTTTGCTCCCTCGGAGGAAAATTTATCCCTTGCCTCCCTGAGAGTCAGGCGAAGAACCTCTTCGTTCAGCTTGGTGAGTTCCCGACAAAAAGCGGCGCGGCGCTGCTCTCCCAAAATTTCCGCCATAAGCATCAGGGTTTGTGCAATTCTGTGCGGAGCTTCGTAGAAGATCAGGGTTCTCTTTTCGGAGGAAAGCTCCTCAAGCCTTGTTCGCTTTTCCCCTGTCTTGCCTTCAAGAAAGCCTTCGAAGACAAATCTTCTCGTTGAAAATCCCGATATAATCAGGGCGTTTATCGCAGCGCATGCCCCGGGGATTGGTATTACGGGGAAATTTTTTTCAATACAAAGCCTGACGATATCCTCTCCCGGATCGCTTATCCCGGGCGTTCCCGCGTCGGTCACGAGCGCGCAGCTCATGCCTTCTCCGAGTCTGCGGATGATTTCTTCTCCCGCGGAACGGAGGCTGTGCTGTTCGTAGGTTGTCATAGGCTTGCTTATTTCATAGGCCGAGAGAAGCTTCGCAGTTACTCTTGTATCCTCTGCGGCTATAAAATCACATTCTTTTAAAACTTTAAGCGCCCGATAGGAGATATCGTCGAGATTGCCTATCGGCGTGGCAACAAGGTATAGGGTGGAG
>USPP01000202.1 GCA_900556615.1 uncultured Eubacteriales bacterium | reverse complement strand
GGTGCGGATTGATTATGGCAGAGAATTTGCCGCCTCGCTTTCGGCGGCTTCGGCGGCAACGGTAGTCGGATATGAAGTTTTCAGGCAAAACAAGAGACAGCCTTAATTGCTTATATTCTGTTTATAGTAGGCTACGGCGAGGTCAACTACCATACCGTAGCTTCTGGAACCTTCGGTCTGCCCCTGTGAGGACAGATAACTGTCATTTACAGCTCCACTTATATCCGCGGCGATATTGTCACGGTATTTTTCAAAAAATTCATTATACGCTATCATCTCGTATCTGAGCTTATTGTCGGTTTTGGCAATAAGCTCATAATATTTTTCCGTATCGGCTTTGTAAAGCGCCGATATGACATATTCATAAACATTCATATATGCGGAATATCTTATATAGGAATCTTCGCTTTCAAGACAGACAAGGAAAGCAATAAAATTTGCTTCGTCCTCCCTTGCGATTCCTCTTTGATGGGCAAGCTCGTGGGCGGCAGTATAGGGAAGAGTGTAGTCCGGGAAATTGATATTCAGATTGGATTCTCCGGTAAAATAGGTGTATACCCCCGAAATATGCGTATACGTCATCGGTTCACTGAGGACGACGGGTTTAATTTTGCTGCGAAAGGAGGGAAGAAAATCATATTCAAGCGCTGCCCGGGCATATGCTTCTTGAAGCAGGTCGTTCATTTCCGCGAGGGAATACGGCATTACCGATGAAGAACCGTAGATAAAGTTTATTTCGTCTTTTAACGCCTCAAGCTCGTTTAAAAGTATTTCCGAAGTAAAAAGAAGATCATCGGCTGAAACCTTTTCTCTCGTGATACCGAGCTTTCTGTCGAGTGTTGAACCGCTGTAACCGGCGGCAAAGCTGAGGGTAAAGGATGAGAAGAAAAAAGCAAGGGCGGAAAGGAGCGAGAGCGCAACCCTTGCCATATCATGAAGAGTTTTTTTTGAGGCTTTTACAATAATTACGATAAGAACGGTAACGATGAGCGGAAGTAGCATAAGAATGGTTTCGGCAAGAGAAAAGGGAATCCAATTGGTAAGCTTTGAAAAAATCATTCTGAAAAAAGCTCCCGGATAGCGGTTATAAAAATCGGAAAATTTCTCGCTTACCGAAAAGAGAAGCTTTAAAATAACGGATATAAATGCGAAAAGAAAAAGCACTGCCGCCGGCTTAGGGCAGCAATTGTATAGCTCGGAAAAAAACTTTTTCATCTTACTCATTGGTTATTTCACTCCTTATACACTTATACATAGCGATTGTAAAAGTCAGCAAATCAAATATAATTCTATTTCGTTTTTCAGCGGATTTTCCGATGAAAAAATACCTTTAAGACGGGCAAGGGAGTCCCCATTCTGAGAGCAGCAGTCCCAAAGCTGTGATTATGGACTTCAGCGATAAGCATGCGAAAATCTGTCGCAGCGCAATCGATTGTAAATACTGTTTTTAAACCGATTACGTCTTTACAAGCAGATTTTCGTCATATATCATATCGGAAAGCTTTTTCATATCATCGTGAAGCGGTGCTGTAAGCGTTATTGGATCTCCGCTGTCTATTCTTCTTACCGTTAGCTTCAGGCAGTGAAGCGCCTGACGGGAGATGAGAGGGGAGCCGTCCGGATTTCCGTAAAGTGTATCTCCGCAGATCGGATGACCGATGTGGGACAGATGCACTCTTATCTGATGCGTGCGTCCGGTTTTCGGAGCTACGCTGAGAAGAGTCGCCTTTTTATTTGATGCAAGAGGCATATAGCAGGTTTCCGCATACTGTCCTTCTGTCGGAGGACACACGGTCCGTTCTATTATGCTTTCATATTTTCTCTTAATGAAGGCTTTTATACATCCGTTTTCGGAAATAAAGCCTTCGGCAACGGCGATATATTCTTTTTCCGCAAATCCCTCTGAAAGCTGTATAGAGAGCTTGAAAGCGGCAGAACGGTTTTTCGCTACAAGAACGACTCCGCTTGTATCGCGGTCAAGGCGGTTTACCGCTCGGAATACGAATGGAATTCCTTTTTCCGCGAAATAAAAGGATAAAGCGTTTGCCAGCGTATCATCAAAATGACCGTGAGAAGGATGCGTCGGCATACCGTATGGTTTGTTAACGGCAATCATGTCGTCATCCTCATATAGGATATCGATCGGAATATTTCGCGGAACGATATTTTTATTTTGCGCTTCCTCAGTATCGGCTCTGGCAAGAGACAGAACATCATTCTCCGACAAAACCGCGCGTACCGTCATATGCCCGCCGTTAAGGAGAATTCCGTTCTCTTTGTTTTTCAGGGAGGTAATCTCGGCCCGCGACAGAACGAGCACTTTTTTCAGATATTCAAGTATAGTTTTGCCGTTGTGCTCCGCACTGATAACATAGTTCATTTTTGTTTTTTCGCTTTTGGTGATTATTTGCCTCTTTTAGGCATATTTATATTATAAACCGATATAAATATATATGCAACTTGTTTTTGCAAACAATAATTGAATTTTTCTTAAGGCAATACCGCACAATAATTGTTGCACAGATGCGCCGCCGGATTTTTTGTCAGACGATATAAATTGAAGAGACAAGAGTACCTTCTCCGCCGACGAAATTTGTGAAGTATGACGGAATAGAGGCAAGCATATGCGCAGCAAAGGCGATAACCGTGCACCCGTCGCTATTGCTATGACACCGGAAAATCATAGCTATCGTTATTTCAGACGTCGGATATGCCTCGATTGCTTTCGTATTGCAGAGTGCGTGAGGAGAGAAAGACTTTATGCAACTTGTGAGAACTCAGGGGGATTTGGACTGACTTGGGAAATCATTCCCATATTCCTCATTTTTCTGTGTAATCCTGAATGAAGCGAGAAGCACTTTGAGTCTGGGAGGACCGTCCTGAATTTTTGTAATAACGTGAATAATTGTATCGGTATGGGAGACACTAAAATCCGTTACGGAATAAACATAAATCAAAGGGAGGAACGGAAATGAAAAAAGGGAAAAAATATCTTGCGGCGGTATCCGCTGCACTGATGCTGGCAACAGCAGGTTTGGGAGCAGTGTCGGCCGCAGAGGAAAAAGCGAGCGTATCACCGGCATTGTCCATTATATCCGGCAATATTGATATGGTAAAAACCGGGCTTTGCGGGAATGAAATACGCTTTACGGCTAAGGATTTTGAAGACGCACTCGGAGTCAGCGAGCTTGACAGCGTGGTGATAATTTCGCTTCCTTCGGCGGTGTCCGGGAAATTGATGCTTGGGTCACTTGAGGTTATGAAAAATCAGACGATTTCAAAAGCAAATCTCTCCGCGCTCAGATTTGTACCTCAAAGCTCTGAAAAAAGCGAATGTAATTTTGTTTTCCGTGCCGGAAATGCTCAGAAGTATGACGTTACCTGTACAATTCACGTGATAGAAAGTCAGAATTTTGCTCCGACGGCTGCGGGAATTGATGCTGATTATTTTCAGCTTGTGACTTACAAAAATATCGCGGTCTTCGGAAATATGATTGCCGACGATCCCGAAGACGACATCCTTAAGTATGAGATTGTGTCCTATCCGAAAAAAGGGATTCTTTCGGTAACAGACAAATATACCGGAGAATTTATCTATACTCCTACGAAGAATTATACCGGGAAAGACAGCTTTACCTATACTGTTACAGATGCCTACGGTAACCGTTCGGACGTCATAAGGATGGATATCAAAATAAGTCGTTCGGAGCATGGAACGGTTTTTGACGATTTGATAGGGCAGAATTGCCATAACAGCGCCATCATGCTTTCCGACCTTGGAATTATGACCGGAAAGATTGAAGGGGAGAAGAATATATTTGATCCGGAGGGAAGTGTATCGCGGGCAGAATTTCTGGTTATGTCGATGAAAATTGCCGGAATAGACATTTCAGGAGTGAGCGACAGCGCGGTATCAGTCTTTTCGGATGATGGTAATATTCCGTCAGAATACAAGAATTATGTGATAGCGGCATATAATATGGGGTATATTAAGGGATATGATTCAGACGGAGAGCTTGTTTTTCATCCTCAAGAAAATGTAACAGTTGCCGAAGCATGTGTTATGCTGAATAATATTATTAATATAGGAAAACCTGTTACAAAGCCTGTTTTTTCCGATTCGGACTCAATTCCTTCATGGGCGGAGGATGCAATTAGCGCGCTTTGCGCTGCCGGAATTGTGAATACAAGAGACGGATATGTTATGCCGTCGGAGATTTTGACAAGAGCAGATGCAGCTGAAATATTAGCGGCGGCTGCCAATATGTAAATTAATGTCAACTGAACAAGTCAAAAAAGCAGCC
>USPP01000201.1 GCA_900556615.1 uncultured Eubacteriales bacterium | reverse complement strand
ATTTCAGAATTATGTTCAAGCATATATTTCCGAATAGCTTGGGAACTATTATCACGGGCTCGGTTCTTGTTATTCCGGGCGTTATTTTCAGTGAAACGTCTCTTAGTTATCTCGGTATTGTGAATCTTGACAGCGCTTCTGTAACCTCGATCGGGGCGATGCTTTCTGCCGGACAGAGCTGCATGACTACCGCTCCACATGTGGTGTTTTTTCCTGCCCTGTTTATCGCCTTACTTATGATAAGCTTTAATTTGTTTGGAAACGGACTCAGAGATGCCTTCAATCCGTCAACGAGAGGAGTTGAGTGATAATGGAACATAAGCTTCATGTAAAAGGACTGACAATATCATTCAAAACCCGTGAAGGAAAGGTGCAGGCTGTCCGTAATATTAATTTTGATCTCAATCAAGGGGAAACGCTTGCAATCGTGGGCGAGTCCGGTTCGGGAAAATCTGTTACATCCAAGGCAATACTCGGCATTCTTGCGGGTAACTCGATTGTTGAAAACGGAGAAATTATTTATGACGGCAAGGATCTTTTGAAGATTTCGGAGGATGAGTTCCATAAAATTCGCGGCGATAAGATTGCCATGATATTCCAGGATCCTATGTCAAGCCTTAATCCGATTGCGAGAATCGGAAAACAGCTTACCGAAGCCATGATTTTAAAGGGGAAAGCTCGCCAAAGAGAAAGTAAAATTTCCTTTAATACCTATCTCGGCAAGCTTAACAAGGAGATGGGAGAAATCCTTTCTCCTGACGAAGCGGCTGAAAAATGTAAGAAATTTGATAAATTTGAGTATAAGCACCTTGAGCTTGAATCTGCTTATAATCATGCCTATGAAGCGGCGGAAGAAGCGATTTCCGATATTGACGCTCTTTCCTTTGAGCTTGATAAAAAAGGAGCGAAGGATGTTGTATACCGTGTAAAGCGTATCAAAAAGCTTTCTCTTGCCGCTATTCAGGAATATGTGGTCAAAAATGACGCAGAGGCTTTAAGGAGCAATGTTACCGGTCTTGTACGTCTTTCAAGAGCTGCAAAGCATAACAGGAATACGGAACCGTTGATTTCAGCGTTGAATGCTGTCGGTGATATTTTGAAAAAAGCCGTTGCTTTTGAGAAGCCAAACTTCTTTGCTCTCGGTTACTATGCAGCTTTTTCTAAGCAGAATATTCCCGAAATGCCGGTTTCAGAATTGAATCAAAAAATGAGAGGGTATCTTGATAATGATTTCATGCTCGATTTTATTGATAATGTGAAGCAGGCGCTTGAAAAATCTGCGAAGCGTTCCGCAGAATCCAAGAAAAACGCGATTCAACTGTTTGAAGCCAAACGGGATATTTTTACCGTGGAAAAACTCGATAAGGACAAATCCTATCAGGCTTTGAAAGAAATGGCTCAGGCGGTTGAGGCGTCGATTGATTCGCTTGCTATTGTGAAAGACAGTATTAGCTATACCTTTGAATCAGCTTTCCGTTCTGAGCTTGATAAGTATTTCTCGGGATTTACGGGAAATGTGAAGGAGCAGAAAAGATATGACAGACAGATTGCGAAACAGAACAGGCAGCGGGCAAAGGGAAAAGAACCGAATTGGACAGTAGTGGATCCGTCTCTTGTAGATTTTGATCTTGTAAAATCTAATTTGCTTGCTCAAATCGATCGTGTGACAGAGCATTACCGCGAGATGCTTGACTCGATGGATTCCCGCTATTACGAGAAAGAGGCAGTTGCCGTTATTGATTATCTGAAGAATTGTGCGAGTGGCGTCGTTTTGAAGGTAACCAAGCAGATGGCAAAGAATAAGGCAATCAAGCTGATGGAAGAGGTGGGAATTTCCGAGCCGAGAAAGCGTTTTAACCAGTATCCGTTTGAGTTTTCCGGAGGAATGAGACAAAGAATTGTTATCGCGATAGCGCTGGCGGCAAATCCGGACATTCTTATCTGCGATGAGCCCACCACTGCGCTGGATGTTACGATTCAGTCGCAGATTCTTGAACTTATTAATAAACTTAAGGAGGAACGGCATCTTTCGGTTATTTTCATTACCCATGATCTTGGTGTCGTTGCCAATATGGCTGATAGAATCGCAGTTATGTATGCGGGAAAAATTGTTGAATACGGAACCTCGGAGGATATTTTCTATCATTCTGCGCACCCGTATACTTGGGCGCTGCTTTCCTCCATGCCGGATCTTGATTCAAGCGATAGACTTGATGCAATCCCCGGCTCTACTCCCGATATGCTTTATCCTCCGGTAGGAGATGCCTTTGCCGAGCGCAATAAATATGCGCTGAAGATCGATTTCGAGCGTCAGCCTCCAATGTTTAAAATCAGCGATACGCATTATGCCGCCACGTGGCTGCTCCATCCGAACGCTCCGAAGGTAGAGCCGCCTAAGGCTGTAACCGATCGCATTAACAGAATGAAGAAGAAAAGGGAGGCGCACAGTGATGGAGAATAATCAGGAAACCTTGCTTCGCGTTGAGCATTTGTGTCAGTATTTTGGCAGTACCAAAGCCGTTAACGACGTAAGCTTTGATGTGAAGAAGGGCGAGGTTTTCGGTCTTGTAGGAGAATCCGGATGCGGGAAAACCACGATCGGGCGCTCTATCATAAAGCTTTATGATATCACCTCCGGAAATATTTATTTTAAAGGAATCCGAATCGGGGCAGGACTTCGTTCCTACCGCCTCGCAATCAAAGAGGCTAAAAGAACATACGGGGAAAAAGCGAGGAATGCAGACGCCGCTGCCAAGAGACTGCTTAAAGCGGAGCGCGACGATATAGTCAAGGAACAGAAAAAACAGATAAAAGCTGCAAAATATGACCGAAAGAACTGTGATAAGCAGTATGCCCGCCAACAGGTAAAGCTGTTGGAGGAAAAATACCGTCCGATGCTTGTATCTGCCAAGGGAAACGAGCTTGTAAAAATTCGGAAAGAATATTCAAATGAGTTAAGAAAGGCAAAGAAAGCACGCCTTGTTACTAAGATTCAGATGATATTTCAGGATCCTTCCGCCTCTCTCGATCCTCGTTTGACCGTTCGCGAGATCATATCCGAAGGCTTGATCATACAAGGTGAAAAGGATAAAGCGGTTATCGACCAAAAGGTTGATGAAATGCTGGAGCTTGTAGGACTTGTTCGCGAGCATGCAGGACGGTATCAGCATGAGTTTTCCGGAGGTCAGCGTCAGAGAATCGGTATTGCGCGCTCTGTCATTATGCAGCCGGAAATGATTATCGCTGACGAACCGGTTTCGGCGCTTGACGTTTCCATTCAGGCTCAGGTCATCAATCTTCTCAATGATTTAAGGCGTGATCTCGGTCTTACCGTGCTTTTCATAGCTCATGATTTGTCTGTCGTAAAGTATTTCTCCGACCGAATCGGAGTTATGTATTTCGGAGAAATGGTTGAGCTTGCCCCTTCGGATGAGCTTTTCTTAAATCCGCTTCATCCGTATACCAGATCGCTTCTTTCCGCTATACCGCTTCCCGATCCCGAATATGAGAAAAATCGCAGAAGGATAACTTATAATCCTTTAGCAGAACATGATTATTCTATTGATAAGCCATCGATGCGAGAAATAAAACCCGGTCATTTTGTAAAATGCAACAATGCCGAATTTGAAAAGTATCTCGCTTTGATAAAGTAAGCGGTCGGCGTTGTCAATGAAAAGAAAGTTTAACGGTTCTCATTGCATGGGATATGCAGTGATTGGTGTTGTAATATTCTTTTTCTGTGCCTTTCAGAATAATTTGTTCGGTCAAACTTTGACAAGGGAAGTTTTGCGAATTCTTTCGGACTGCTTTACTATCACCGGGATATTGCTTTCCGGTGTCGCTGCCGTTTCATGGGCGGGCTCTCTCGGTACTTTTGATATGATCGGATACGGAATGAAAAGTCTGTTTTTCTTTATTCCGAAAGTGAACTCCAGGACTGAGAAAAGCTTTTACGATTACAGAAAACGTAAGGAGGAAAAGGGAAGAAGGTGGCTTCCCGAAATGCTCGTTATCGGCGTTGCTTTTCTCCTGTGCGGCGTGATTTGCGTCGTCGTTTACTCCTTAATTTGACTTCTGACTGATTGCGGGATAAAATAAAGAATAGGAGCGATGTCCTCCAAAATATTTTGTGTATTCTCTTGCCATAAAAACCTCCTGCGGTAGTTCTTTTATACTGCCGCGGGAGGATTTTTTGTCCGTGTTTAGATTCATTATATATTTCTTTCTGCTTCAAGGGTTCTTTTTGAAAATTAAGGCAATACCTCACAATGATTGTTGCGCAAACGCGCCGTCGGATTTTCGTCAGACG
>USPP01000200.1 GCA_900556615.1 uncultured Eubacteriales bacterium | reverse complement strand
GAAGAGATCAGAAATTACTGTACGGAACAGATGGATATGCAGTGGGATGAGGTAAAACGCTTCGAGAATCCTCACAATTACTATGTTGACCTTTCTCCGAAGCTTTGGGATACCAAGCAGCTTATGCTTCATAAGCTTACAAAATAACCGATTTTAAAAATCAAGGATTTAAGGCAATACCGCACAATGACTGTTGTGTAGCTGTGCCGTCGGATTTTTCGTCAGACAATACCAATTGAGGGGGCAGGAGTGACTTCTCCTGCCGACGGAAGTTGTGAAGGGGCGGAAAAGCTGCAGGCAAATGCGCAACAAAGGGCGGTACTGTCTTATCATAAAATCCGTTTTTTGACGGCTTTGCCGGCGAAAAAACACCTTTAAGACGAGCAAAGCGCGTCCGCGCATCGAGGGGAGCGGCAAAAATTAAGAATTTTTGCCGCAGGAGCTAAGCGTACATATCCCCCGCCGCGCGATTCTCAATTGTAAAATGCAGTTTTACAACCCGGAACCGCGATGTGGGGATACGCGCGCTTATCGCCGTCGGCAAAAATCGGGAATTTTGCCGCTTCCTTCGGCGCGTGGACTCGCTTTGCTCGTCTTAAAGGCGTTTTTTCATCGGAGTATCCGCTGAAAAATAAAGTGAAATTAAGGCAACGTCGCCGGGCTTATGGCTTGCGCCTTGATGGCAATCTACTGCTTGCCCCTTTTCGTCATACTTCAAAATTTTGCCGGCAGAGAAGTCGCTCCTACCTCCTCAATTGGTAATGTCTGACGAATAATAGAACTGCGCATCTGCGCAACAATCATTGTGCGGTATTGCCTCAAAAACCTTGTACTTAGGTGTTGCGTTTTCATGAAACGTAACACGCAGTAGTTCATCAAGGAATGTCAAAAACATCAATATACTGCTGTTTTTATATGGAGATGTGGCTTTGCCGCACCAATCATTCGCAAAACAAATGATTCAGTAGATATTATGATAAATCGTTGACTTTTACAATTGGCTGATTATTTCTTTTCGATATAAAAAACCAAGGCGCTTCTTGCTTTTCCCGAAACCGTAAAGCCGTTGTTCATGAGATCGGCTCCTGTCATGAGGAAAGCTTCCGATTCATCATCGGAGTTTGTTACACAGTATTCGGATTGAGGGTCCAGTCCTTTTAGATAAAGTACTTTTTCGGTTTCTTTTGCATTTTCTCGGATATAAACAACAAGCGCCCCTTTTCCGAGATCATTCCGCCACACCTCATATGCCTGCCAGCTTTTGAAATCATATACGGGTTCAAGAATCTGATAATAATCTCCATAATAATACGGTCTCATTTTTGATGCCTGAGATACAAGAAATTTTGCGTCCTCGGCATTTTCTTCTGAGATATAACTGTTGAAATTGATTCCCGCTGCAAGCGCACTGCGAAAATTATAGGATTCAAATTTATCGGTACCGACCCCGGTGGCATGGAGAGGAAGCCAATATGACAACGACTGCATTTGGAACTGTGTTCCCTCATCGAAGAAATTCTTGCCATAGGTGTTACAGCAGTAATCGGTTCTCCAGAGAATAACAGTGCGCTTAAGGATTTCAATATCCATTCTTCTTCCGCCTGAGGCACAGGAATCAATCAATACGGCAGGATACTTTTCTCTTATGGTGTCAAAGACATAATAGAGTCCCAAGCCGGTCGAAAGGATACTCGTTATCCCAGAACCATTCAGGAGTCATATTGAAATCCTGACGATATATCGAAAGGTTGTTTTCTTCAATCAAATTACTTATATAGTCGATCAGCCATTCGCGGGCTTCCTCTTTTCCGAGATTCAGAAGATGTACGCCTCCGGCTTCCTCAGAGAAATAAAGCTCACTGTGATTGTCGATCATATGGGTACCGGAGTGTGCGCGTTCCGGTTCAAGCCACAGCGCTACCCCGATTCCGTTTTTCTGTGCCATGAGCGAGAGAGATTTCAGATTTCCGTTTGGGAACAAAGAGGTATTGAAGGACCAATTTCCGGCTTGATAGTACCATTTTTCCCAAGGAATCGAGCCGGATACGATTCCATTTGCTTCCGGTTTTACATCAGTATACCATCCGGCGTCAATTACCAGATTATCAACCGGAACACCGTATTTGGCTGCGGCAGCAATATTGGATTTGAAAACCGTTTCCGTTCTGTCTGCAAGGGCGCTCATGCTGAGCGGAAGCTTACAAACATATTTAGTTTCGGTATTAGGAGTATAATGCTTAAGGATCAGTCTGCGGAAAATATTATGCCCATACTCGGCATCGCCTTCAAAATAGGTGATACTGTAGCTTGGAGTCCGAATTTCTTCTCCGGGTTCCAGATAGGTATTGAGATTTGCCATCCCGGATTGTATAGCAACGGACTCATTTTTTTCACTGAATCTTGCCTTCCATTGACCGCTCCAGCCTACGGCAACGAGCAGCCCGCAATGATCACCGAGAATATCAAAAAACGGCCATGCTTCATCAGAGGAACGCCCTTGCTTAGGTTCGAAGGTGCGCCATGTGGAAGGGAGGAGCTTATAGGTTTCAAGTCCGAAATCATCGTAATCTTCGCTTCCCTGAACACCGCAGCCCTGCGTAGTATTTAAAGTGAAATGATTTCCTTGCTTCGGAAGTGAAACAAGGATGTCCATTCCGTAAAGCTTTGAAATGATAGGAGAGTTTTTGTCAGAGGTGTTTTTCAGATGAACCGTAAAATCAACAGTCGGAGAATCCTGGAATAATGTTGCCGACAGTGTTGCCAGGAGGCTGTCGGAAGGATCGGTATATATTGCACTGATATATATATTTCCGTCTTTTTCAGTTTTTGTAACGGTTTTTTTCCATTTGCTGATGTCCTCCGCTTTATTATTGAGATACATTGAAAAAGGAGGGGTATCGGAGTTTAATATGCAATCGATTTGTTTTGCGAGCTTATCTTTCATGGATGCGTAATCCTCATTATCGTCAAAGGTTGGGTAGAAGCTGTCTTTTTGTATAGGCGGGTTATCTTCACTTCCGGAAGATTGTGCGGCAGAAGCTGAAGCTGAGGCATCGCTTTTTTTCGGCGGCGTTTCTTCTGACGCACATCCGGATAAGAGCAGTGCGGCAAGAATGGGAGTGACGATTTTTTTCAGAGCATTTTTCATTAATAACCTCCGTAGGTGAAAAATCAGGTGTTTGTATTATGGGTTCGGCAGCAGACTCGCAAACCGCAAAAAATGACGTATTATCAGCAAAATATTGGACTTGTAATAGGTTGAAAAATATGTTATAATCAATATAATAATCGTTATTAGATAATGAGGAATCCGGTCATGCTTGAAGATACAAAATATCAGAACAAAAACGGACTTTTCTATTCCTTTTGGGACGAGAACCGAAGATATCATCCTCATTTTCATTCTCATATCGAGTTGAATTATATGATGTACGGCAGCTATATAGTGACGCTTGATCAAAAAACCTTCCATGTCGAAGCAGGAGATCTTTTGACGGTTTTTCCCAATCAAGTGCATAGCTTTGATTCGCCGGAAGAGCACCGCGCTTTGGTTATGATTTTCTCTCTTAAGCTTTTTTCTGAATTTGAGGATTTTTTCGAGAACAATATTCCTCATAATCCGGTTATCAGGGCCAAAGATATGCCAAAGGGCTTGGTAGATGATCTTCTCCAGCTTCATGACCGTTTTTGCGGGAAAAAGGATGCGTCTGAATTTACCGATGTTCCGCTTGATATATATCAGACCGTATCGGCTGAGATGTTTGTAAAAGGCATTGCTTTAAAAATTCTGTCAGCTATTACTGAAAAAATGAGATTTGATGTTGCACAAAGGGAAAATATTGATATATTACGACGCTTCGTTATTTACTGTAATAAAAATTTTGCCCAGGAAATGAGCTTAAGCGAAGTGGCAGAAAATCTGTCAGTGGATAAAAGCTATATTTCTCACTTGATTACGAACAAGCTTCATACTACTTATTCACGCTATATCAACGATATCAGAATAAATGAGGCTTGCAGAAAGCTTATTAATACTTCGCTCCCGATCACGGAGATAGCATTTTCCGTAGGTTACGCTTCGATACGTACCTTTAACCGCGCTTTTCTCGGTCTGATGGGAGTAAGTCCGAGTAATTACAGAATGAGTCATATGGGTCAAGAAGAATAGCTCGGTCATAAAAGCATTTGATTTAAGAAGCCTTCCAAAGCGATTTCCGGAAGGCTTCTTTACTTTAGAGCAATACCGCTGGGGGCACGGCTAACGCCTTTGCTGCGCATATGCTTGCCTCTTTCCCGTCATACTTCACAATTTTTTCGGCAGAGGAGTCACTTCTGCC
>USPP01000199.1 GCA_900556615.1 uncultured Eubacteriales bacterium | reverse complement strand
AGCTTCATTACCGTGTGGCGAGAGGCGTGCAGGAGTGTCTGCAAAGGTATGCAGAGCTTAAGGATATTATTGCGATACTCGGAATGGAGGAGCTTTCATATGAGGATAAACAAACGGTTTACCGCGCAAGAAAGCTTCAGAAATTCCTTTCTCAGCCCATGTCGGTTGCAAAAGCTTTTACCGGAGAGGAAGGACGGTTTGTCCCGCTTTCCGATACGATAGAAAGCTTCAGACAGATTATTGACGGAGAGGCTGACGAGCTTCCTGAAAACGCTTTTTTTATGGTCGGCGGGATAGACGAAGCAAGAAAAAAAGCGGAAACGCTTAAAGCGTGAGGTGCTTATGTCGGTATTTATGCTTGAGATTCTTACGCCGAAAAGACAATTTTACAGAGGCGAGGTTGAGGCGCTTACCTGTACGCTTCCCGATGGTCAGCTTACGGTGTTGAAATCACACCGTCCGATGCTTGCCGCTCTTGAAATTGGCAGTATTATGATAAAAAAAGGCGGAGAATGGAGAACCGCTTTTTCCTCTGAGGGGTTTATTGAGGTGCGCCCCGACGAAGTTTTGGTTTTTGCTCAGGACTGTGAATGGCCCGAGGAGATTGACACCGTCAAAGCGGAAGAGATTCGCGAAAGGGAACTTGAAAAGCTGAGACAAAAGCAGAGCCTTATTGAATATCATCAGACGCAGATTGCACTTAACCGCGCGATGGCAAGGCTGAAAGTGAAAAAAACCGTCAACTGAACGAAATGCAGCGGTAGGAGGAGTATTCAGAAAAAATATTCAAGCTTCAGCAGAATTAAGGGAATATCGCACAATGCTTGTTGCGCAGAGCGCCGTCGGATTTTTCGTTGGACAATACGACTTGAGGAGGCAAGAGTGACAACTCTACCAACAAAATTCTTAAGTATGACAGAATGAATAGATGCGAGCATATGCGCAGCAAAGCGTTAGTCGTGTCCCCGCGGTATTGCCTTAAGGTATCACTGAAGAAAACGTCAACGGATCTTTCCATTAATAGGGGCATATGGTGTTTTTTCGGTTCTGCTGCTTGATTACAAATGCTTGACAGCCCGAAGTCCGAAAAGCATGAAACGCTTACTGCAATTTATCCTTTGCTGAACGGATTTGTTATTTCTGTATGTAAAATATTCCTTATTCGTTGATCGGTATTTCGAGGAGTACGCTCTGACGAGGCACATGAACCGACAATGGTCAAATGTTTTTGGATTACCGATGATGCTGTATAAGGCTTTAAAACGCTTGATTTTTCAATAGTCTAAACAAAAATAAGGGCTAAAAGGCGATCGATTTGGTCGTCTTTTTTGTCTTTAGCGCTTGTAAGATTCAAACTTTTGTGATAGAATAATTTAGTATGTTTTTTTCCGTGAAGGATGACAACAACAGCCGTTATAAAAAGCGGCGGGAGGTTTCAGAATTGAATCAGTATGAAAAAGAAATAAGAAGACGACGTACCTTTGCCATTATATCGCACCCCGATGCGGGTAAAACAACGCTTACCGAAAAGCTTCTTCTCTATGGAGGAGCTATCCAGACGGCTGGGTCTGTAAAAGGAAAAGCTTCAGACCGTCACGCCGTTTCTGACTGGATGGAGATGGAGAAGAAAAGGGGAATTTCCATCACATCCTCGGTGATGCAGTTTGAATATGAAGGCTATTGTATCAATATTCTCGATACTCCCGGACATCAGGATTTCTCTGAGGATACTTACAGAACGCTTATGGCGGCTGACAGCGCGGTTATGGTGATCGACGCCGCAAAGGGTATCGAGCCGCAGACAAGAAAGCTTTTCAAGGTTTGTGCAATGAGAAATATTCCGATATTTACCTTTGTAAACAAGCTTGACCACGAAGCGAGGGATCCTTTTGATCTTATTGATGAACTTGAGCAGGAATTCGGAATCGGTACTTATCCGATGAATTGGCCGATCGGGTGCGGTGTGAACTTTAAAGGTGTTTACGACCGTGTAAACAAGAGAATCCTTGCTTATGCTGACGCCCATAAGGGTAGGGACAGACTGGCTTCTATCGAATGTAATATAACCGATACCGTAAAATTGGACGCCCTTATCGGAGAGTATCAGAGAGAGGAGCTTACCGAGCAGATAGAATTGCTTGACGGAGCTTGTTTTGATTTTGATCTCGAAAAAGTAAGATGCGGTAAGCTGAGTCCGGTATTTTTCGGTTCTGCTCTCAATAATTTCGGAGTTGAAACTTTCCTTGAGAATTTTCTTGAGATGACGATCTCACCGCTTCCGAGAAAGACGGGGGAGAAAACCGTCAATCCCTGTGACGATCGTTTTTCAGCTTTTGTCTTTAAGATTCAGGCGAATATGAATAAAGCTCATCGCGACAGAATTGCTTTTATGCGGATTGTGTCGGGAAAATTTGAACGCGGAAACGAATATTATCATGTTCAGCAGGGAAAGGAGATAAAGCTCTCACAACCGCAGCAGATGATGGCGCAGGAGCGTTCTATTGTCGATGAGGCATATGCGGGAGATATTATCGGCGTATTTGATCCCGGAATTTTCTCAATCGGGGATACGGTTTGTGATAAAAGCCTTGACATTTGCTTTGAAGGGATTCCGACCTTTTCTCCCGAACGCTTTGCTCTTATAGAGCAGATCGATAGCATGAAACGAAAGCAGTTTGCCAAAGGAGTGAACCAGATTGCTCAGGAGGGTGCAATTCGGATATTTTTTGAACCGAATTCCGGAATGGAGAGGGTTTATGTCGGAGTTGTCGGACAACTTCAGTTTGACGTGCTGGAATCAAGAATGAAAAATGAATACGGAGTGGAATACAGACAGTATTCACAGCCTTATCAGATCGTAAAGCGTCTTCCCGAGAGCGTCGATCCGTCAAAGCTTTATCTGTACGAGGTGAAGTGGGTTCAGGATGTTCGCGGAGCGAACTATCTCCTCTTTGCAAGCGAATGGAGTCTGAGATATACTTTGGAACACAATGAAGGTCTGCTTCTTGAGGAATACGGAAGTTAAGGTATAAAATACCGCTGGGGCACGGCTAACGCTTTGCTGCGCATATGCTCGCATCTATTCTGTCATACTTCACAAATTTTGTCGGCAGAGCTGTCACTCTTGTCTCCTCGATTTGTATCGTCTGACAAAAAATCCGGCGGTGCTCTGCGCAACAATCTTGTGCGGTATTGCCTTAAATTCTGTTTTTATGTAGACGTACTTTCTCGAATGAATTTTATTTTTTCTCTGTAAAACGAGGCTATCATGTTGCATAGTAAAAATGTTAATATAACGGAAGGACCGATTATTTCTTCTGTTATTACATACTCTATTCCTATAATCTTTGCAGGAATGCTTCAGATTTTATTTAATGCGGCGGACCTTGCGGTTGTAGGAAATTTCTCCGGAACCGACGCGACGGCGGCGGTAGGGGCGACGGGATCGATTATTTCTTTGATTGTTAATACTGTTATGGGACTTTCCGTAGGGGTAAACGTCATGCTTGCCCGCAGTATCGGTTCCAGAGATTACGAATCCTCTCATCGTATTGTCCACACTTCCATAGCAATCAGTGCGATTTCCGGTGTAATACTTGCCGTAATCGGGATTTTGGTTGCCCGTCCTGCGATGGTGGCGACCGATTGTCCTTCTGCTTCGCTTGAAATGGCAGTTGATTATATGGTAATCTATTTTCTCGGTTGTCCGGGAATTATGCTGTACAATTTCGGAAGTGCTATTCTGCGTACCAAAGGAGATACGCGTCGGCCTCTTTATTTTCTCGCTGTTTCCGGCGCTACCAATGTTATCTTAAATTTGTTTTTTGTGGCTTTGCTTCATTTGGATGCTGCCGGAGTGGCTTTGGCAACAACGATTTCTCAGTATTTGGGCGCTTGTCTTACGATACGATGCTTGATGAAGCAAGAGGATGAAACACGGTTTGAAATTCGTAAGATTCGAATTTACGGTCGGGAATTGTGGGGAATCATTCGCTACGGGCTGCCGTCGGGAATTACCAATGCCATGTACAGCATATCCAATGTTCAGATTCAGTCTGCCATCAACAGTTACGGAGAAAGCGCAGTGGCAGGAAATTCTGCGTGTGTCAGTTTGGAAGGATTTGTTGCGGCGGGGATCAGTGCTTTGAACGCTGCGACAGTGGCATTTATGGGACAGAATATTGGTGCTGAAAAAAGAGAACGGGTTCGTAAATCTTTTTATGTGTGTCTTGTTCTTGCCGTGATTTTCGGAATGGCCCTCGGAACAGCGATGTATCTTTTCATTCACTTTGTCTTTAATGTAGGGGGTGTTACGGGTCTGATTCCATTGACCGGTATTCCGT
>USPP01000198.1 GCA_900556615.1 uncultured Eubacteriales bacterium | reverse complement strand
GATAAGCACACGTATCCCCGCCGCGCGGATCTCATTGTAAAACGCAGTAACGCAGTTTTACAATTGGCTAAAATGATTTTTAATTATCGATTCGCCACGGTCTGTAAAGCTTTTTTTCCCAACCATCAAGGGTTTCATTTTCCCGTGCCATCCCCTCCTGTCTGAGCCATATTCTCATTTTACAGTTACCGCGGTTATTCCATTTATAATACGGTATAAGTCTGAATACGCTGCCGTCGGTAGTTTTTCCGGTTATTACCCCCTCACCGGTTCTGACAAGCTTATCCGATTTTGAAATAGTAAAATCGACGTCATCACCGTTATCGATAGCTTCAGCGCAATATAAAAACGGACCGTATCTGACAGCAACTCTGTCTTCGGGATGAAGCATAGTATAGCAGTTTTCCCAAACATACGGATGCGCCTCCTCCCGTATAATACCGTATTTCAAATCAACAGCAAGCTCATCCTCTTTTTCCCATATGCGTTCTATAAGCGCGTATCCTTTTTCATCTGAAAAATCAATTTTTTTCCCGTTCAGTCTGAGCGTACATTCTTGTGCATAATCAGGAATTCTTATATGAAGTCTCAAATGCTTCCGGTTATTGGCAGCAATTTTCAGTTTTCCATCACGATAAGATATCCGATTCCCGCCGATATCCGCCTCGGAGCCAATATGAAGATTTAAATAAATATCGTCCCCGTCAAAAGAGTATATATAAGTCTTCAGCGCTCCCATCATCTTCAAAAACATAGGAGGACAGCAAGGACAGGGATGCCAATCCCATCTTCCGATATTCCCTTCGCTGATTAGCGGATTTACATATGTATATTTTGTTCCTGATTCAGAGAGCGAGGCGAGTACATTATTGTAGAAGACGCGTTCAAACACATCGAAGAACTGCGATGTTCCGTAGGCTCTGTGCATCTCTCCAGCCCAAAACGCCATAGCTACTCCCGCGCAAGTCTCAAGGTAGGCATTGGACGGTAATTCGTACTGATATCCAAAACGCTCTTCGTCTTTCACGGCCCCTATTCCGCCGGTAACATGCATTTTTGTCTCCGTTACATTTTCCCAAAGAGCAAGGGAGGAATCATAAAGCTCCTCGTCTCCGGTTTCATTCGCAACCGCCGCCATTCCAGCATATACAAGTGCGGCTCTTACAGCATGACCTACCGCTTCTTTTTGCTCTCTCAAAGGCTGATGATCCTGTGCGTATTCCCTCATATATTTCGGATAGCTCGCCCGGTTTTCATGTATACCCCGATAATCTATCCAAAATTTACTCAATTCAAAATAAGCATCTGCGTCAGCACCAAGCTCTTTTGCCAGTTCAGGTTCGTCCCTCATAAGGCGGTAAAGCTGAACGGTTGCCTGCTCAATCATAGGGTGAGCAGAAACAATATTCTTTTTCGGAGGATATCCTATTTCCGAACAAATATAGTTCGCCATATTCACTGCAACCTTAAGAAGACTTTTACTTCCCATAGAAATATAGCGATGAACTCCTGCTTCAAACAAGCAGCCTGCATTGTAAAGATCATGCTGAATAATAAGGAAGCCTCCATTTTGTCCGAAACGGTTATTCGGATGCTTTATTGATGTAAAGGTGTTAATATATCCGTCTCCCGAAGCTGCCTGTGCCCTTGCAGCCTCGGATATGTATCTTTCAAAGGAAGATTCAAGTTCGGAATCGGGATATTCTGTAAAAAGATCAGAACCTCCTCTGATTATCTCATATATCATTCCATCCTGCCACGGGGTTCCGAAAAATTCATCCCTGCCTTCTCCGTTTGCAATATTTAAAAAATTGCGTTCTGTTCCGTCGTTCTCGTATTTCTGCCAGACATCTTTCAGTGTAATCTTTGCGATTTTTTCAAGCAACGGGGAAATAAAGCTGTCATTCACTTTCACATTTCGAATATTGGGATATTCGAGCGGCAAATTCAATTTTTTCATATTATGCTGTTTATACCATCCTTGATTCGTTTTTGATGTTTGATTAATGTTAACATTTTTCGCATTGAATTGCTATGTCTATAATGGTAATATGTCTGTATAATATGGAAAAAGAGGTTGAATCAATGAGTACATATAATATTCTCGCAAACCGAAAAATTGAATCCTGTAATCCAAATATTCATCACAAAGGGTTAATTCACCCGAAAAGAACGATGCGAATTCACGACTTTCTTTACTGCGCAGAGGGGAAATGGGAAATTTTTATTGATAATAAGCCGTATATTTTAAATAAAGATGATATACTTATTTTACATGCTGGTGTTGAACATTACGGTAAAGAGCCTTGTCTTCCGGAAACAAAAGTATATTTCATTCACATCTTTCCCGAAGATGGAGATAGCTATTCTGAAAAAAGTCATAACAACTCTTCCCCCAACTTAGTTGTATGTGATCCGCTTATTCATTGTCAGAACTTTCCTGAAATAAAACGGCTTTTCAAAGAAATCATTCAAACCTATTGGAGCAGCTTACCGCAAAGCGCCTGCAAATGTTCTGTTCTCATACAAATGCTCCTCATCCGACTGTCCGAGTGCGAACAAAAGCACTCTTTTGACAAAGAAATTGCCCTTACCGAAAGCTGTATAAATATTATAAGCCAAAGCTCGCATTTCTTCCTCAAGCCTAAAGAAATGGCAAAATCACTCTTTGTATCGGAAAGAACACTGAGAAATGCCTTTAAAAAAGTCTACAATACTACGCCGTATCATTATCAACGCGATATGAAGCTGAAAAGATCAATAGCACTTATGAAGGAATATCCTGAGTTGACTATGAACGAAATAGCAATTAATTTGGGTTTTGCCGATGAATCGCATTTTTGTAAAGTGTTCAAACAGATTTACGGAATCTCCCCGACTACCTATAAAATCACTTATCTCGATGAAGATGAAATTCCGGACATTGTTTTCTGTCCCGTATCGGAAAATGATGTGGTATGGCCTGTTGATAAACTTGAATGGAAAAATACATAATAAAAAATTATGGACAAAAAAATATAAGATACATAGCCATATATCTCATCTGAACTCAAATATCCAATCACAATACTCACTACTTACAAGTCAATCTCATATTCAAACAACTACTTTGAAGATGCGACGGTTTATTCAGGTTATCCCACAACAAATTACGTCAATTCAATTTTGCTTGCTGCCGGATACAAAGATTCCTCATTTGGCAGATGTGAAATGGATATAACCAGCATTGTTAAAAGTTGGATGAACTTTTCCAGTTCGCTAAACTCAAATTATGGTATAGTGTTGCGCAATCAAAATGAATCCGGTTACGTCTATGATATCGATAACTATTGTTCCGAAATAACAATTCCGATCTCAGTACTGTTTGAATATAATAAGTCGCATAGCAGTTTTATAATTAATGTAAACTAACAAATCAATGAGGTATATCATGAAAAAAATCATTATTTTCTTTGCACTTGTAACATCAGTTGTTATAATCGGAACCGCCCATCGCGGACTTACAGTCTCGGCAAAGTCTGTCACTGCCGAAAACTGCCTGCCAGCAATCACCGAACTGTCAAAAATCTATTCAAGACTGAATGGATACTCCAATGCCGACTGGGAGGACATCCTTCCGAACATCTACGACGCCGAGGTAACGGTCAATAGTAAGTCCGCATATCAATTTGATTATGAAACCGCGCTGTCTCATTTAAAAAAATTCTTCACTAACAAGACCGCATCTGACCTACTTCACAGAAAAAATACCCGGCTGTTTCTCTCCGAAGGCAAAATGTATTTCATGAGTGGATTCGCGGCAGCACCGTGTCCAACAATTGCTTTCTACAACGGCAATGATTACTCAAGCACCCCTACAGCGGCAAGTCTATCGGATATCAGGGAAAATAACGGTACAGTAACAATCACCGTTCGTTATGCAATTACCAGAGATTACGATGAAAAGAACAAACTAACCGAATTTTCCGAAACGCTTACTTTGGTCAATGACGCAGATACCGTGAAAATTTCCAGCAGCACGATGGTAGATAAGCTGTTTGACGATCATCCGGTGTACCCTTACGACATTGACAATCCCCTGACGGACGATATGCTTTCAATAATGATCCTGCTGATTCTTATGGTTTCACTTCTCCTTGCATATTCTGTAAAACGAAAAGTAGCCTGTTTTTAAAAACAAACAAAACAATCCCGGTCTGTTCAGAAACCGGGATTGTTTTTATATCAGATTAGATAAAACAAAAAAACTCCGAAATACGGAGTTTTAAGCGAAACCTTCATTCACAACCGAATAAGGAAAGCAAAGCGAAAACTCAAAAAAGCTGAACAAAGAAGTTCAAGCCCTCGGTCAATTAGTATCGGTCAGCTGAACACATT
>USPP01000197.1 GCA_900556615.1 uncultured Eubacteriales bacterium | reverse complement strand
AGATAGATTCCGTCGTTGATCCTCTTATAATCTACGGAAAAGAAGTCTCCGCTTGGGGATGTGATTGGAGATATTGTCATATAAGGTATTGCGATAAGACGGGTTTGTTTTTTGGGAGTTATCAATATGTCGGTGTATGTTATTCCAAGCTCGGATATTTCTCTGAGAGCTGCATTGGCTTCATTCCAATAGCCTATAGGATATGACATTTCCCGATACTCTTCGTATGCCGCAAGAAAATCTTCTGTTATGGTGTGCGGGCTGCTCGGATATCCTGATGTTATGTCGTAGTCGATATAATCGGTGTTCGGAGCTGTCCATGCGTTGTCTGAAAAGTCGCCTCCGATCCAATTGCGAAGATAGAGAGGAGCATTGGAATCGGAGTATACATAGAGTGTCTCAATACCCCGAAAGGTCCTCTTATCGGCGGTTGTATTGCGTTTGCCGGTTGGATCGTCTGATGATATCATATCGGTAATGGATATCGGTTTGCCTTCTGCAATGTCGGTAACGATTTGTCTCAGGACTTCTATTTTTTCAGAGATGATATCGATTTTTATCCATGGTTGGTTTACGGTATAACAGGGGATTATCAGCAAAAGCGCGGAAAGCAGCAGGGCGGCAAGCCCGGTATGTCCCGACGGTGAGGTGCCGGCGGTATGCTTTTCGCAAATTCTCATTGCGGCAAAGCCCGCCGTTGAGGCAAGCAGGAGGCAAATCCCCGCGTTATCGTTCGGCATATTATAGATGAATATCGGGGAACAGATAAGCGCGGTAAATATCGATGTGATGGATAGCTTTGTCTTTTTTCTTACAGCCAGATAATACACAAGACAGGAGACAAGAGTGAAAAAAAATACTGACGAATAGTCGGAACGGTGCAAATTCATCCCAATCTGAGGAAGGGTTACAAACCCGAGAGAATCTATTACGATCATCATTCGGTTCCAAATGTTCACCGTGCCTCCCGCAAGATAGGTAAAAGGGTTGACCTTTATTCCTACGCTGTTGAGATGCAGGATAATTGCCGCAAACGGAATGACGATGATCAATATGCCGCAGACAGCGCTTCTTTTCGATCTGCAAAGCAGGAACAGAGCTATTATCCAAAAGGCTGTCGTAAATATAATGGAGGAAAGAGAAACATTTAACTGTGCGGAATCACAAATGAGAAGCGTAATGCCGCAGGCGGCACAGCCGGCGACAAGAGCTTTCATAAGCGCTTCCGATAAAGCGGCGATATGAGACCGTTTTCTTATGAAATGAAAGGATATTTCCTCGGGGGCATTTTCTTCATTACGGCTTTCCGTTTCGGTATTGGGCTTCCGTGTATCGGAGGAAGGAAATCTTTGTTTTTTTCTCGGTTTATTTTGTTTCAAGCTCGGTTTCCTCCGTTTTTCTTACCGGAATAACTGTTTTGATTCCGGATTCGGTGATACGGCGGTAAAGCGCGTCAAGATCGTTTTTATACTGTATTCTCTCTAATGGATCAAGGATCTCAGACAAATCGCAAAGACATACCGAAACCCTATCGGAGCCAAGCAGAGAGACCGCTTCCCGTATTGCGGTTTCGGTTTCGGATGATCGAAAAGCGGTCACAAAAAGCATGGCGTTTCCAAAGAGTGTTTCAGATATACCGGACAACCCCGGAGAAGCTTGATCGGTATTGGCTTCACAGAGAGCGAGTGCGAGACGGGACATACTTCCTACATCGGAAAACTCCGATACAGCTGCGTTTTCAGCACAATCAGACGCTTTCCACAACAGTTTTCCGTGATGTCCCGAAACTGCCGCTTCTCTGGCGGCGGACAGGGCTTCTTCTGCAATTCTGTCGTCGGAAAAAGCAGAGGCATAGGAAGGAAGACCGTATTTGTCGTGCTTTCCTCCGAAATCACAGAAAATCGAAACGATGTGTCCGCTGTCAGGAACGTATTTTCTGACCTGAAGCTCTTCCGTTTTTGAGGAAAGCTTCCAATGGATGCTTTTAAAACTGTCTCCGGGAAGATATTGCCTGATGTCCCCGAATTCTGTCTGGCGGCTTACTCCCGAAGATATTTCGGAAGTTTCGGTATTCTCACAGACGGATGCGGCGCCGCAGTAGGGCAGCAGACGGGGAAGCACCTTTACGGTTATTTCCGCATGAATCTTTTTTTTCAGACAGAAAAGCCGGAACAAATCATAAACGTATATTTCGTTTGCTCCGGTAATGTATATCCCACGGTATTCAAAGCGGATCGGGATGCTTGCTTTTACACGGCTGAAAGGGGGGAGAGAAAATTTTTTTATCTCCGTCTTGCACCCTGTACCGAATCTGTTGGGAAGAATAAGGGATATTTCCGTGCACGAAACAGGAAGGAAACCGCGGTTTGAAAGGATAAGAGAACAATTCAGCTTTTCCTTTTTGCTTATTACATAGCTGCTCTCGGAAACGGTTCCGCCGACGGACAGCCAGGATAAAATGAAACAGATTATGTCAGCGACAGGAAGAGACAAAATAAAAATACAGGCTATTGCTGAAACGGGAGAACGGAGCGCCTGAGTAAAAATCATACAGGACGCGAGCAGAATTATGTATACAATGATCCCACTGCAAAGCTTTAAGGGGAGGCAGCGCCACAGGCTGCGATATTTTCGGACGCTCATTTTCCGGAAACTCGCGGAGCGAAGGGAACCGGTGTTGACGAAAGGATAGCGCGGAGTACCTTTTCGGCGGCTATTCCGGCAGCGGAGGCTTCGCGCGAAAGAGTAACGCGGTGAGCAACCGTTTCGCAGAAAATGTCCGCTATATCATCGGGAGTTACATAATTGCGGTGTCTTATGACCGCCCATGCTCTTGACAGCTTCATGAGAGCAACGGATGCGCGCGGGCTTGCTCCAAGAGAGAACTCGCTGCGATGTCTTGTGGCGGAGACAAGCGTGACAATGTATCTCTCTATTTCGTCGGATATCCTGACTTCTTCGGAAAATGCCCGAAGGAGCTTTATCGCATCTTTACTTTCCGTCGGGGCGACGGCTTTCATCGGATCTCCCGAAATTCTTTTTTTCAGTATTAAAACCTCTTCGTCCGGTGTCGGATACCCCATTTTTATCCGAAGAGAAAAACGGTCAAGCTGTGCTTCGGGAAGCGGATATGTACCGACAAATCCGGCGGGATTCTGCGTGGCTATGACCATAAAGGGATCGGGAATATCATAGGTTGTACCGTCCACGGTTACCTGCGTTTCTTCCATGGCTTCAAGAAGACTGGATTGCGTTTTCGGAGACGCACGGTTGATTTCATCTGCAAGCAGGATATTCGTATTGACAAGTCCTTCCCGAAATTCAAAACTTTCTGTTTTACGGTTGTAAATATTAAAGCCGGTAATATCCGATGCCATGACGTCGGGAGTAAACTGTGCGCGCTTGAAGGAAAGTCCCGCTGCCCGCGCTATTGCCGAGGCAAGCGTGGTTTTTCCAACACCGGGGACATCCTCGATCAGAACATGTCCGCCGGATATCATTGCGGCAAGCAGAAGCGCTGTTTCACGCCGTTTTCCCGTGATAACCTTATCTACTTCAGCACGCAATGAATCAGAGATACCATATAGGGTGTTGTATTCGTTTTCTGATAAAGATGCTTGATTCATTTTTCGTTCCTTTCAGGGGGCTTTATCCTATATATCGGTATAGTCGTTTTTTAAGACGTTTTTAAATTGAAAAAGTTCCGATTTTGCAGCGTTTTTTCCATTTTCTTTTATTTTGGTTTGCTATTATTATATCATATTTAGAAATCATGTTCAATAGTTTTGAATAATTACATAAAAAGATATTGAAAAACGGAAACCTGTGTGGTAAAATTATTACAGTAACCCCGATACGGTTAATTTTTCTTCAGAGGAATATGCGGATGAAATATATAATGATTACGGTTATATCGGCTGCGGTGATAGTCTTGCTGCTTTTTTTTATACTGCTGTTTGTTTCAAGTCGGGTTTTCGGAAGAGGAAAACCCTATGATATAACAAAGGCGCTGAGAAAAAATCCGGAGCTTGCAGAGGAAATTCTTGCGAAACGCAAGTCTCTTGGGAAATATAGTCCCGAAGAGGTTTCGGTGAAATCATTCGACGGTTACAGGCTGGTCGGAAAAATATATTATTCCCAAATACCAGACAGCGTCCCTGAGCGGGGATTTGTGGTGTGTATGCACGGATATCATTCGGGAGCGGCAGAGGATTTTGCCGGAGCAGTTGATTTTTTTACCGAGAATCGCTTTCATGTGCTGTTTGTGACGCAGCGATGTCACGGGGAGAGCGAAGGAAATCGAATTACCTTCGGTGCAAAGGAGAGATACGATTGCCGCACCTGGTGCGAATATCTTGTCGGGAGATTCGGTAAGGAAACAAAAATTATTCTCG
>USPP01000196.1 GCA_900556615.1 uncultured Eubacteriales bacterium | reverse complement strand
GGTCTTGGAAATCAGCTTCCTACTCCGGTGTTATTGCTTGTAATGCTTGTCGCCAGCGTTGCGGGAGGAATGCTTTGGGCGGTAATTCCGGCGTTCTTTAAAGCTTTTTGGGGGACCAACGAAACGTTGTTTACCCTGATGATGAACTATGTTGCCATTCAGCTTGTTTCCTTTTGCGTAACCTTCTGGGAAAATCCCAAAGGATCAAATACGGTCGGCTTGATTAACCCCGCCAGCAAAAGCGGTTGGTTTCCTTCTATCCTAGGACAAAAATATCTGATGAACATCCTCATTGTTGTTGTCATCACCATCGCTGTATTTATCTATTTAAAATACAGCAAACATGGATATGAAATTTCAGTTGTCGGTGAAAGCGAGAATACTGCGCGTTATATCGGTATTAATGTAAAGAAAGTCATTATTCGTACGATGTTGGTTTCAGGCGCACTTTGCGGTATTGCCGGACTGATGCTGGTTGCCGGTACGGATCATACGATTTCAACCAACACCGTCGGAGGTCAGGGCTTTACCGCAATCATGGTATCCTGGCTTGCAAAATTCAATCCCTATATTATGGGGCTGGTATCTTTCCTAATCGTTTTTCTTGATCGCGGCGCAGGAGAAATTGCAACTACCTTCCGGCTAAATGAAAGTGTTTCGGATATCTTGACCGGCATCATTCTCTTCTTCATTATCGGATGCGAATTTTTTATTGAATATAAGATAGTATTCCGTTCAAAAGCAAAGGAGGAAAACAAATGAACATATGGTCAAACATACTTGATTACCTTCTTAGCGCGGTTCCTCTCGGAATGACTTTTTTGTACGGTTCTACCGGAGAAATACTTACCGAAAAATCGGGGCATCTCAATCTCGGTATTCCGGGGATTATGTGCGTGGGGGCTGCCGGAGGCTGTGTTGCGCTTCAGGCGATGTATCCCGCCGGTACGGTTCATCCTGTTCTTGTAGTGATTATTTCTATTCTCGCCTCTTTTCTTGCTGGAGGGTTAATGGGATTGATTTACAGCTTTTTGACGGTTACGCTTCATGCCAATCAGAATGTTACCGGCCTTGCCCTTACAACCTTCGGAGTCGGGGTTATGAAATTTTCAATGTCCAAGCTTACCTCTTTTAAATATCTGTATGCACTTCCGTATTTCAGATATCCTTTTGCAGAATCCGACAGTTCTCTAAAATATTGCGGCATTATGTTTTTCCTTGCTATCATCATAGCTTTGATAGCTTCCTATGTGCTTTTAAGAACCAGGATAGGACTTCATCTTCGCGCGGTCGGTGAAAATCCTGCTACAGCCGATGCGGTAGGTATCAATGTGTTTCTTTATAAATATGTTGCAACCTGTGTTGGAAGCGGTATAGCGGGACTCGGCGGCTTATATTATATTATGGATTATGCCGGTTCTCAGGAGGCATATCTCAGTATTGAAGCGATGGGATGGCTTGCTATTGCGCTTGTAATATTTGCCCTGTGGAAGCCTCATGTGAGTATAATTGGTTCGGCGGTGTTTGGAGCGCTGTTTATTGCCGGAGCATATATTCCGAGCATAAGAGAGCTTCACATCAGTATGAGTTCAACGCCGCTTTTGAAAATGCTTCCGTATGTTTTTACCGTTATTGTACTTATTGTTATTAGCATAAGAAACAAGCGAGAAAATCAGCCTCCTTCCGCATTAGGTGTGAACTATGACAGAGAGGAACGTTAACATTTTTCTTTGATTATAAATAATGTCTACTGAATCATTCGCTTGGCGAATGATTGGTGCGGCAAAGCCACACCCCCATATAAAACAGCAGTATATTGATGTTTTTATATGGGGCAGACATTTCTTGATGAACTACTGAGTGATGCGTTTCATGAAAACGCATCACCTAAGTGCAAGGTTTTAAATAAAATAACTTAAAAACCTTGCACTTAGACAAGTCAAAAATGCTCTGAATGCCGCATGGCGGCTGTTTTTGATTTGTTCGGCAGACGTTAAATAACCGATATCTCACTCGCACGAATCGACAAGGAGCAGAATTGAAAAGGGGCAGTTGGATTGATTTTTCCAACTGCCCTAAGATATTTTTGCATAACTCAACTGTCAGATTATTTTCTGAATACGCCGTCCTATGATTGCTCGGAAAACGCAATACACATTTTCAGAAAAACAAAGAGACTCTTAGGGAATAAGGGCAAATTTTCAGACCAGCATTAGAGGTCAGAACTTATTTGTCTCTTTTTTCAGCTTTACCCGGCTTCCGTCGGGATATTCGATGCAGGTGTTGTCAAGCGTGTTTGTAAGGTCTTTTTTTATGGTAAGCAGATATTCTTCCCGGAGCTTTTTTTGCTCTTTAAGCTCTGCCTCGGTGAGACCGGAGGCTTTCTTTTTTCTTGCGAGTTCATTTATGCGGTTGATTTTTGACTGTTCCATATAGACCTCACTTATTGCCGGTATATCAGCTTTCCAAATGCTTCGGGCCGGTGGAAATCCGGTGTTTCCGATTTTACCTCCGACCACATGCCGTAATGCGGATAGCGCGTTTTATCACCGCATTTATAAAAGTTTCCCGTAAAATAATCAAATTGGTCTATGCCGAATAAGTTTCTCAGCTTCTTAAGAGAAATATCGGCGTCGATATACCATCGGTCCTCTTTAACAGCGGCGCGGGGCGCGGAAAGAAGGATGTCCGTATCGGTTCTGTCGTAACGGGAGGTGCCTATGCAGCAAAGAAAGCATCCGTTCGCATTGATTTCAAGACTACAGTAACGGTTGTCGCCGATTGGAGCAAAGAAGAATTCCATACAGCTGTCACGGCAAACGGGTGAACCGTTTACCGTGAATCTTGCCAGAGGCTTGCATTCGATACATTCCATATGAAGCATGAGCTTTTCGGTATTGATGGCAAGCTTTGCTGTTGTACGAGGTGTATATCCGTTGTTTTCCCAAAGAAAAGTATCGACCGACACTTCCGGACTGTGTTCGGTGCTGTCCGAAAACGGAAATACATATTCTTTATTCATATTCATACTTTTTTCTCCGAATTATTTTCCGGGGAGCTGTGCTATTGCGGCTTCGATGCCGGAAAGGGTTTCCGTATATTTGTCAAGCTTTAAGCGCTCTCCTTCAACGACCGCGGCAGGAGCTTTGGAGGTGAAGCCCGCGTTTCCGAGTTTTTTCCGGAGTCTGTCGATTTCCTTTTCGGTGTTTTCTTTTTCCTTCGTAAGCCGCGCCAACTCTTTTTCCGTATCGATCATTTCGGAAATCGGGATATATGCCGTTGCGGAATCGGTAACAATTGAAACGGCGTTTTCTCCGTTGTATTCGCTTACATATTCCACATCGGATGCCGAAGCGAGGCGGGTAAAGAAATGTGAGATGCCGCTGTTAAAGGTGTCGGAATAGGCGGAAACGATATACAGCTTTGCTTTTCTTGACGGGGGAACGTTCATTTCCGCACGGCGGTTTCGAACAGCCTTGATAACAGAGATCACTCTTTCCATTGATGCTTCATCCTCAGGGAAATAGAGTGAGCTGTCCTGAACGGGGTAATCCGAAATCATGATGCTTTCCCCCTTGTGAGGAAGTGACAGCCAGATTTCTTCGGTAATGAAGGGGAGAAAAGGATGAAGAAGCTTCATGGTATTGGAGAGTACCCATGCAATTACATTCTGAGCAACTTTATTGTCTTCGGTGTCCTTTGCGCTGAGTCTCGGCTTGAGCAGCTCGATATACCAATCGCAGAAGACGTCCCATATAAAATCGTAGAGCTTTGACAGCGCGATTCCCAACTCATAGCTGTCAATATTGGTTCTTATTTCCCCGACAAGACGGTTAAAGAGAGAAAGTATCCACTTATCCTCTGTTTTGAGAACAGAAGCTTCAGGGAGATTGATTTCCTCTATATCAAGATTCATGCGGACAAATCTTGAAGCGTTCCAGATTTTATTATTGAAGTTTCTTGCCGCTTCAATTTTTTCATCGGAGAAGCGCATATCATTCCCGGGGGAATTTCCGGTTGCAAGCGCAAAGCGGAGCGCGTCGGCACCGTACTGGTCGATGATTTCAAGCGGGTCAATTCCGTTTCCGAGCGATTTTGACATTTTCCTTCCCTGAGCGTCTCTTACCAGACCGTGAATAAAGACGTCGGGAAAGGGAATGCTGTCGGTATTTTCGATTCCCATGAATATCATCTTGGAAACCCAGAAGGTGATGATGTCATAGGCAGTGACAAGGACATTTGTCGGATAAAAGGTTTTTAAATCCTCCGTCTGATTCGGCCATCCGAGCGTTGAGAAGGGCCACAGCGCAGAGGAAAACCAGGTGTCAAGAACGTCGTTTTCCTGCGTCATATGTGCCCCGCTGCATTTCGGGCATACGGTTACATCCTGCTCGGAGACAGTTACCTCTCCGCAGTCGGCACAATAGAAGGCGGGGATTCGGTGTC
>USPP01000195.1 GCA_900556615.1 uncultured Eubacteriales bacterium | reverse complement strand
GACATTTTGGTAAAGTCGGAATACATACAGCTGTCCCAGCACCGGAATCGCTTGATGCCGTGTCCGGTATCAAAGTCTCTGATATCGTAGCACTGACAGGTCGGACAGACAAATGTACAGGTTCCGCAGCCGAGACAGGCTTCCGAATTCCAGCTAACAAGACCTTCACGGGTGTCACCGGTAATATTGTCATTAATTTGAATTTCAAGACCGATTTGCGTTCCGACCGCAGGACTTAAAGTGTTCCACGGTATTGCCATCTCTACATGATAGCCGGAGGAAACAACCTTTACTGCCGAGCGAAATTTCCCTTTTCCTGCCTCGTAATGGTCTCCGAATCCGCTTGTCGTGCTGTCGGCAAATACCTGATAGCTCCCAGCCGAACCGTTAAATTCTTTTCCGTTAAGACTTCCCTGCACATTCAGTTTTCCGGATTTATCATTTTTTTCATCAAGCTGAATCTCTATCCCATCAGCAACATACGATGCGCTGCCGTTTTTATTTTCAGTATAAAGATCGGGATCAAGAATTTCTGCAAACACATAAAGATATTTCGCGTCCCAAAGAAGACGTACTTTGGCCGTTGCCTGAGAGGCATAATCGGCATTATAAATTATCGTTTTGTTTACGAGATTAGCCGTAAGTACATCGGTTTCCTTCCAGATATCTTCCATCTCTGCATCTATAATAGCCGTTGCCTTAACCGCTTTTGCAGTTTTTGGTTCGTATGCAGCACAGGGCAATGCCACAATCGCCAGTGTCATCATAACTGCCAAAATAATTGCCGTAATTTTTTTCATATCTATAAACTCACCTTTCTCATTATTCTCAATATTAAAATTCTTATCCTAAAGTTGAAAATTCTTTATAGTCCATCGAAAGCAGATGAAGCGGCTTTTCATCCTCCTCTATAGCGGGGAAGCGTCCGGTTTCCTCATAAAAACGATTGTCTACTCTATCGTCATTCACCTTTGAAACCTCGGTAAGCATAACCTTTCCAAAGCCCGGCTCTGCCCAAAAGCTGTGATACTGTCCGGTAAGCAAGGTAATGCTTTCGCCGGGAGTAAGCCTTATTTCTGTTCCGGCAGGAACAGTATAATTTCTGCCATCAGAGCTGACTGTCACGTCAGTGTCGGAAAATTCCTCATCCGGCGTGCTGTTATAAATCTTGACAATCAGATTTCCGCCGCCGCGGTTGATGATATCCTCCATCTTCTTGCGATGAAAATGATACGGGGTAACCTGTCCCTCTTCTGCAATCAGAAGCTTTTCCGCATAGGGCTTTACATATTTCGGATTGTACATATTTCCGTTGCGCAGTGTAATCATCAGAAGTCCGACCTTATGAAAATCCCCGCTTCCGAAATCGGTGATATCCCAGCCGAGCATATTCCGCTTTAGTTCATCATATTCCTCGCCCTTATCAGCCCAGTCCTCCGGTCCCCAGAGTACAAAGGGCGGAAGAATAAAGCCTCTCTCTTTAATAAAATCAAGAGATTCTTTCATTATCTGATTTATTTCTGATCTTTTCATGATATATTGCCTTTCTTGCCGATTATTTCAATGTAAGCTTCAATTTCAGCGTTACGATTTGCTTTGCCTCAGGGCAGAGCGTTATGACGTTTTCTTTTACGGAGATACCGATGTCGCGATCCTCAGATTGTTTTTCGTCGATTCTCACCGCGTCTGCCGAAATCAGACGATAACGGCTATCAACAGTAAGTGTTACCTTTCCGCGTTCGTTCTCAGGGTTAAAGAAACGTATTGAAGTATATCCTTCCTCCGAAACAGACGGACGGAGAGAGGTCATGACGGCGTCTCCGTCAAGAGAGAGAAAACCTGCCGAAAGCGGCATAATTGCCTCTGGAGCCGTATAACCGGGCATACTTTGTTCCTCAAGAAAATCCTTCTGAACCGGAATAAGCGGATGTCTTGCCGCGTCGATATCGCGAAGAACATTCTTATATCCTCCGCTGTGAGGAATAAAGGAATACTTAAAGCTCATTTTCTGCTGAAGCTGCGCCGCGGGAAGACGGAATTTCGATCCGGTTGCGAGAACACCCACAAGCAGACGGTCGGTTGCTCTGATGAGGGTCAGTGCCAATGTTCTTCTCATCGGAAGCACCTCATATTCAAGCACTCCCGCCGCTACTGCCGCACCGCGTACACCGTCGGTAATACCGCAAAAATCTTGCATGGGATGATAACCGACATACGGTTCATAATCGCCCTCGCCCATGTAGTTGACCTTTTCCGGTTGTACCGGACGTTCCAGCACGTCAAACGGCTGACCGCAATAGGCAACATCAGAAGCACAATCGGTAGGGAAAGCGACTCTGAGACGGTGATCTGTCGCATTGTTGTCAATCACAGTCTCGAACTCTACACGTGAAGAGCCTTTTTTCAGAATAACCTTGTATTCAATATTTGTTTTAACAGTTTCGGCGCTTCTTCCGAGCTTATCGGGAGATAAGCCTGACGGAAGAGTCATCGTCTGTCTTACGCGCAGTACTCCCTTTTCAGGACTGTTTTCCTCTATATCGATTGTCATACCGTCTCCGCGGGAAACTGCGGTAAAATCATGATAGGGAGGAATATGCTGGAAGCCGTTACCCGCCTCGCCATTGTCGATAAAGGTATTTAACCCGGCATAAATCTCGCCGCTCCGTTTATCGGTAACCGTTACTGCCGCGTCATCGGTCACCTCGACCTTCAGATACTCGTTTTCAATTGTGCGGAAAGAGGTAACAAGCCCTTCAACCGGTTTTGCATGCACGCTGCCGCCCTTGATTTCAACTGTCTTGTATCCAAGTGCAGGAATCTTACCGGGATATGCCGTAACGTCGAATATCGCAACCTGAAGCTCTCCTACCCGTCCCGAAAAAGGTACAAACCGAAGCAGGGTATCGCATCTTACGCCGTTGATTCGACAGGGAATCTCTTCTCCTTCAACATAAAGGTGCGGTTCCGCATAATTCCTGTAATAAGCGGTAATAATCTCGAAGCTCACCGCCTCGTCTCTGTCAAACGGGGAGGGATTTTTAATGATTACCGCCTCTTCGGGCATACCGTTGACAAGTCTTATAAAATGCTGATCCAAGTCGTTCAGGGATTCTCTTGTAATATCGCTTATTTTGTCGTATCTTGACATAATTTCACGATAACTCGGCTCGGAATTGGCACAGCAAAGACTGTCGTGAGCATGGTTCTCAAGCATGATTTCCCATGCCGCGTCAAGATCTGCTTCCGGAAGTTTTTTCTGTTTAAGAACCTTCATAACCGCCATTGTCGGTTCTGCATTTCTGATAAGCGCATCCTCACAGGCGATGTTCTTCATCTTGGTATCCATTCTCATCGACTGTGATGCGGGGAGAATCAAATTTTCACGGGGATCGCGAAGCTCACCCTTTTTGTGATAAAGCTCACGGGTAAGCGACGCTTCCACATCCTTGAGATATAAATCGAAATTGCTTTGAACCGCCTCTACCTCAGGATAATCGCGGTTTATCTTTTCCACTGTCTCCAGCATCGTAGGATTGGGGAACATATGGTCAACTCCGTTGAGCGCAAGAAGCTGCGGCGCGGGACAGCGGACTCTCTCGCTGAGAATAACCTCCATCTGTTCCTTTAGAGGCGCCATTCTGATATTACAGCCAAAAACATTAAAGTTAACCGGTTCATCGTTTGTGCTTATACAATGGGCATTAATATAGGAGTGAGGCAGCGCGCAGGCCTTCACCTGTGTACCGTCGGCGCCCTCCCATACAAAATAGGTGTCGCTCCCCTTGTCCATTCCGCGTCCGCCAACCATAACTCCGAGTCCGAAGCCCTTCATCATCTGCGGAAGCTGAGAAGTAAAGCCAAACTGATCCGGCATATAATTAACGTCCAGTCCGCCTCCGTACTTTGCAATATCCCGTGCGCCGAATTCAAGATTTCTTATCTGCGCCTCAGCACAGGACATAAATATGTTCGGCTGTGTATACCAGGGACCTATGAATATTCTTCCGGAGGAAATCAGCTTTTCAAGTCTTTCCCGATTCTCCGGTCTGCGGGCAAGATAATCCTCTATCGCTATCGTCTGACCGTCAAGAATAAAATACTTAATTTTATCCTGTTCCATACAGTCAATCAGGATATCGACAAGCCTTGCAAGTCTGAACCTGAACTCCTCCAGGGTATAATACCACTCTCTGTCCCAATGAGTATGAGGAACGATGTGCATTTTAAATTTTCCGAATTGATTTTCCACCATATTTCTCCTTACAGTAAAAACCGTTTTTACTGTTTTAAATCTTTCCCTATGAAATCTGCCAAAACCTCAGCCCAAAGCTGACCTGCCATAAGCTGTCCTTTTTCCGTCATATGCCCACTGAAGGTTTGGGGCGCGTCGCGGCAATCCCCTGTCAAGGTATCGGTATCGGGACCGGGATAAAATCCATCGGTATTCCATAAAATATCGTCCGCCGCCCGTATTTTTCCCTCATGCTCAGGATCGGTATATAC
>USPP01000194.1 GCA_900556615.1 uncultured Eubacteriales bacterium | reverse complement strand
GAGGCAACGGATTCTTCATTCCCGGCATCGGTCTGCCTGCGGAGCAGGCGGCGGCAAGGCGGAGCGCAAGGGGGGTCTTGCCCTCACCGGGGTCGCCCTGCAGAATGGTCAGCTTTCCGAAGGGGATATACGGATACCAAAGCCAGTCCACCTCCCGCAGCTGCACCTCCGACATTCGGAGGATTTCGGGTTCGTCGTGTATCATAATGTTTTTCCTTTCTTTTCTGTTGTTTTCTCCTTCGGTCGGCACAGTCATATACATCCCGCCTTTCATAAAAATTTGCTTTGCGGCGCACGTCTCTGTCCTGTAAGAGAAAGTTCACCGTCCTTTCCCGCGCTCCGCAGTTTTTCCTGTACACCCGACAGCGTTCCTACGCTCCTTCTGACCGTGTATCGCATCGGCGTTTGTGCTTTGCTTGCCGTGTCCTCCTTCGAGAGCGCATGGTCTGCGCCTTTCTCCTACGGCACGACCCCACGGATCGCTGTCCTCGCAAAGTCCGCCGCCACATATCCTGTCGGCAGGGTATTCGATTGTGTTTGAGAGGATATCCCCTAATTCTCCTTTGGGAAACGATTCTCCGGCTGTCATAGTTGTGTCATAACGGCGGAGAGGAGAGAAGAATATCCCTTCACTTTTCCTGCCGATTCAATGCCTGCCTGACATAATCCTGACATAACGGCAGAAAAGAAATATGTCCGGCGAGGGAAAGTCCTTCACCTGTTTCCTCACTCAGAAGCATTTTTTACACCTGTTTCGAAAAATTTATCCTCTCACTTTTCATGGTAAAAAAGTGCCGGGGGTACAACCAAAATTTTTCCCTCTCACTTTTTAAGCCGAAAAAACGAGGGGTCTATGCGCAGAAAATTTACCCCCTTACTTTTTCAGCCAAAAAATCGGGTAGTTGACTACCCGAAAAACGAAAAGTTTACAAAATGTTCAAAGTTAACAGAGCGATTTGAGCACAAAAAAAGACGCCTGCTTTTTTACAAGCAGACGCCCATTGGAGATATGCTGGTTCTATTTGTTGCGCAGGCGGAAAACTCCGTCCGAATCATCTCTTGCCTTGAGAACGGCGGCAAGCTCCGCAATGAATTTCCGATTGAGGTGATCCACGCTGCCGCGGTTCATGCCGTGCGCCTCGGCATATTTGCGGACGGACTTGCCCTCGATATACCGTTCCTTGAAATACGCGCCGTAGTCCTTGAGAACGGTTTTGAGACAGTCGTTCAGAAAGGACAAGTCCTCTTTGAGAATATCGAATTCTTCCTTCTCCAACAAGCCGATATACCGTTTCTGCGACACGCACAGCCTGTATCGGCGCAGATCGGTTTTATAGTTTTTGCAAAGGTCTTTAGCGTAGTCGGTATAGGTCTGAGCAGAGCGAAAGCGGCGGTATTCGTATGCAAGCTCTTCCTCGTCCTTCGGTTTCTTCCTTCGGACGGGGCCGCCAAAGCCGCCGCCTTTCAGATTCTCTATATGCGTGTCCGTAATCCTGACCTGCGGCTGACGGGTGAACTTATCTACCCGTTCGCCGTTCACCTCTACCGTTTCGCAGAAGGATTCCTTTGTCATGCAGTAATATTTACATTCGCAGGTGTCGATCCCCTCGTGGAAGATGACCATCTGCTCTCCGGTATCCGCATCGGGAACAACGGCTACCACATAGACGAATTTGCTGTCGTGCCGCCTGTAGAAGCCGGCGAATATTCTTCTGTTGCGCTTTCCCATAGGCGCCCCTTCCTGCGCTTGCGGAATATATTTGATTTTATGCTTTCCGTATCTCTTTGAAAATGGAGACTATCGTCGGTTTTCTTCCGTAAAGCAATACTCCTACACGGTATATCTTGGCAGAAAGAAAGCCGATTCCTACGGTTGAACCGATAAGAACCGCAATGGAGATTGCGATTTCATACCACGCTACCGTGCTCATGCAGATTCTCGTAAACATCGCCATGGGTGAAATGAACGGGATATACGAACAGATTTTCATCAGCGTCGTATCAACGTTTCCTCCCGCCATAGCAAACACGACAATCATAAAGGCAATAATAAACAAAAACGTGATCGGCAACGCCGAGGTATTTATATCCTCCAATTTTGAAGCCGTCGATCCGACTGCGGCGTAAAGAAAGGCATAAACAAGAAAACCGAGAGCGAAGAAGACAAGCATATAGACAAACAGGTCAACGGGAATATTGAAGAAGGATGCGATCATCATGTTATCGTTCCATGCGGATTTATTGACACCGTAAAACAGAATCGCGGAGCCGAATACCGCTATAAGCTGAGCAAATCCGGCAATACAGGAGGCCAGAACCTTGCCGAACATCATGCTTGCGGGCTTTGCGCTGGTTATCAGCACTTCCATCGCTCTTGAGCTTTTTTCCGTCGCTACGTTGGTTGCAACCAGTTGACCGTAAAGCATGATCACCATATACAAAGCAAAAACCATGATATAGGTGTAGAAAAAGTTCTGTGTCTGATCTTTTCCGAGCACACTCGTATTCCCACGGATGTTGGCGGACATAATCTCTCCTACCTGCTCGGGCGTAAAGCCGTACCGAATCATCGCATTTGCTCTGTAGGCCTCCTGCAATGCGGCATTGGCAACAGACATGTTATAATCGGAGATAGAAAGATTGTTTACGTAATACGTGTATGAATCCGCACTGTCCATAACAAATGCACATTCTGCATCTCCCGAAATTACCTGTTCTTTGATTTCTTCGATTGTTCCGCCGGACACCGTTACATTGTAACCGGTAAAGGCTGCGGAGAAATACTCTTTGACGAAACCCGAAAGAGCTTCATCCTCCGCATATACGATCATCACGGGCTTTTCTTTCGTACTGTCGCTTTGGAACGCAGATTTGATGTTGGGAATGAACATAACAACTGCGAGCACCACAACGAGAAAAATCGTACTGCCCACAAAAATCTTGTTTTTCAAATAGACTTTGATTTCAAATCTGAATATTTTTCCAAACTGTTTCATAATCGTCCTGCCTCCTTATTCCTGTTCGACCGCATATTCCACGAATATATCGTTCAGGGAGGGTTCAAACACCTTGATCTCGTCAACATCATACTTTTCCGCAAGGTGTTTCATTGCGGTCTGCTTATCGTTGGGACTTGCAAGCCGAAGTATGAGAGAGCCATCCTCCTGTACGGTGCAGTCGTCTTTGAAATCTGCTTTGATCTGTTCGGGATTTTCCGTGCGCACGACTAAACGGTCGCGGAGATAATTTCTCTTGATTTCGCGGAGGTCGCCGTGAAGCACGACTTTTCCCGCATTGAGAATGGCAATGCTGTCGCAAAACTCCTCTATGTAGCTCATCTGATGGCTTGAAAACAAAACGATTTTTCCCCGCGCAATCTGTTCCTTCACCACATCCTTCAGAAGTATTGCATTGACCGGATCAAGTCCGGAAAACGGCTCGTCGAGAATAACGATTTGGGGATCGTGTGCAAGTGCTGTGATCAACTGTACTTTCTGTTGATTCCCTTTGGATAGAGTATCCAGCCGTTTATTGCGATACTCGTACAACTCCAGTCTTTTCAGCCAACGATCTACCGACTGCACGGCGTCTGTACGCTTCATTCCTTTCAGCTCGGCAAAATAGACAAGTTGGTCTATAATCAACTTTTTAGGGTACAGACCCCGTTCTTCTGGAAGATATCCAAGGCTTATTTTATCATAATCAATCGGCTTGCCGTCTGTCAGCACCTCGCCAGCATCAGCGGGAAACACATTCATCAGAATACGGATAGAGGTTGTTTTTCCGGCGCCGTTTCTTCCGAGCAACCCAAACGCCTTTCCGCTTTCTGCGACAAACGAAACTCCCTTGAGAACTTTCTTTTCGCCGAAAGACTTGTCGATGTTTTTCAGTTCAAGCAACATATTTTGTACACCTCGCAAAAAATCTTTTTAATGGAAAGATACTGCTTTTAAGTTTTTATTGGTTGAAAACGGCATTCGCTCATGGAAAAGCAGGCACGGAATAAACAAGAAGGCAGGGTGCACACGCACTCTGCCTTCTGACATAACAACCCTGTGAAATTACCGAGCGGACTGAATAGGCACGACAAGAAAGCGGTCACACACCGCTCGAAGGATGCAGTTGTACCTCTGTGCATCGTCATAGCCTCGTCCTCGCTTTGCGCTTTTTCTTCACCTCGGTCATTTTGGAAACTGGATATTCTCCAGTTGAGTCTACTATTATATACAGTATAGCATAAAATCGTGACAAATACAACCTCTTTTCACCTGATTTCGAATTTTTCCGAAGATTTCAGCCATTCTGCGAACAAAACTGCTGACCTAAGCTAAAAAAGCAGGAAAGCGGAAGCCTTTTTGACTCCCGCTTTCCTGCTTGCCTCGTATCGACTTTAGCCCACCGGTCATTTTTTGTCCCTTTGGGCGTAAAGCCTTGAGATTCCTGGACTTTTTTGGTGGAGACTGCTGGACTCGAACCAGTGACCTCCTGCGTGTGAAGATACGATGAGCGCCGGAAAGCGTTGTGCCG